>JASFWR010000289.1:0-4868 GCA_050049155.1 Planctomycetota bacterium
CCCGGGTGAGGCGCTGCTCGTCGTCGCCGCTGGCGCGGTAGCTCACCTCGAGGTCGTCCGCGTCCCGCCACCGGACCTCGATGTCGCCGAAGCTGTGCCAGGTGGGGTGCTTGCCGAGGAGCCCCGCCATGGGGTCGAGCTCGTCCCCGGCCCGGCGGAGGCTCACGTTGTGGAACGTGTAGCCGGCGGCCCCGCCGCCCTCGCAGTAGTACGACGTGGCGACGTGCTGGCCGTCGGGGCTGGTCACCTCCTGCAGGACCTCGACCGAGGGCGGCGCGCCCCCGCCGCAGGCCGCGAGGGGCAGGGCGGCGGCGATGGCCGTGGCGAGGAGGCGGCGAGGGGTCGAGGGGAGCATCGGGAGGTCCTGTGTGTGGCGGAGGGGTCGACGGCGGTCCAAGCGGCGCCCAGGCATCATTGACTCTGTAATGGCAAGTTTAGGGGCGGCCCCCGTTGGAGTCCACCCGGTGGGCCCGGATCTCCGGGGTGGGCCTGACGCGGAGGGCTCGCCGCCGGGTCACGGATACGGAGGCGGCGGGTCCCGCTCCGAGGCTCGTCCCCGACCCGGTCGTGCGGCCGTGGGTCGGGCGCTTGGTAAGCTCCTCCCATGTGGTCCACGTCCGCCCTCCTGCTCCTGGCGCTGGCGCCGGGTGACCCGGTGGACTTCGCCCGGGAGGTGCGACCGATCCTCGCGGAGCACTGCTTCGCGTGCCACGGGCCGGACGCGGCGGCTCGCAAGGCCGACCTCCGCCTGGACCTGGAGGAGGACGCCGTGCGCGACCGGGGCGGCTACGCCGTCATCGATCGCAGCTCGACGGCGGACAGCGAGCTCCTCCTCCGACTCCATGGCGACGGCGTGCTCGAGCGCATGCCGCCGGAGAGCGAGCCCCCGCTGTCCGCGGAGGAGGAGGCGGTCCTCAGGCGGTGGATCGGCGAGGGCGCGCCCTGGGGCGCGCACTGGGCCTTCCGCTCCCCGGAGCGGCCGGAGCTCCCGGCGGTCTCCTCCGCGGTGTCTTCAGCGGGGCTCGACCCGATCGACGCCCTGGTGGAGCGGCGGCTCGCCGCCGAGGGGCTGGCGCCCGCGCCCGAGGCGGACCGGCACACCCTCCTGAGGCGGGTCACCCTGGACCTGACCGGGCTCCCTCCGACGCCCGAGGAGATCGAGGCCTTCGTGGGCGACCCGCGGCCCGACGCCTTCGAGCGGGTGGTCGACCGCCTGCTGGCGTCGCCGCGCTTCGGGGAGCGGATGGCGCTCCAGTGGCTCGACGTCGCCCGCTACGCGGACACCAACGGGTACTCCATCGACGGCGGCCGGCACATGTGGGCCTGGCGGGACTGGGTCATCGAGGCGTTCAACGCGAACATGCCCTTCGACCGGTTCACCGTCGAGCAGCTCGCCGGGGACCTGCTACCGGACGCGGACGACTCCACGCGCATCGCCTCGGGGTTCAACCGCAACCACATGAACACCCACGAGGGCGGGACCATCGAGGAGGAGTACCTCGTGGAGTACGCGGCGGACCGGGTGGCGACCACGTCCCAGGCGTGGCTCGGCCTGACCATGGGCTGCGCGCGGTGCCACGACCACAAGTACGACCCCATCTCCCAGCGGGAGTACTACCGCTTCTTCGCCTACTTCAACTCGATCACCGACCGGGGCAACGACGGGGACGGCGGGGTGAACTCCGTGCCCTTCATCCCCGTCTTCTCGTCGGAGCAGCGCGCGCGCCTCGACGCCCTGGCCGCCGAGCGGGCCGAGGTCGAGGCGGCGCTCTCGGCCGACACCGACGCGTCGCGGGCGCGCCTCGCGAGCTGGGTCGCTGGGGAGGGGCGCCGGGCCGCGGATCGAGAGCCGCCGGTCCTCGGCCCCTGGTCCATGGCGGGCCCGTTCACCGCGGCCAACGGCGACGAGGCGTACCGCCGGGACTTCGGGCCGGAGCCCGGACCCGAGGGCGTCGACGGTTCCGGGGCGGCCGCGGAGGACCCGGCGGAGGAACCCGTCGAGTGGGTGCTGCGCGAGGACCTCGCCGACGGCGTGCCCCATTCGCTGCCCACCATCAACGCCGCCACGTACCTGCGGCGGACCCTGGACTGCGCCGAGGGGGACGTGCTCGAGCTGGCCTTCGGCAGCGACGACTCCATCCACGTGTGGTGGAACGGGGTGTCGGTGCTCGACGCCAACGTGCGCCGCGGGGTGGCCCCCTACCAGGAGCAGGTGCGGGTGCGGGCCCGTGAGGGCGCGAACGAGCTCCTCGTCAAGGTGGTCAACTACACGGGGCCGGGCGGGGTCTACTTCCAGCTGGCGTCGAGCGGGCTGCCGGCGGAGGTGCGGGAGGTCATGGCGCTCGACGAGGCCGAGCGCTCGGACGCCCAGCGCGCGGCCCTCGCCGCCTACCACCGCTCCATCGATCCGGCCCTCGACGGGCTGCGCGGGCGGCTCGAGGCCCTCGGCGCGGACGCGGCGGCCATCGAGGCGTCGCCCCGGACCACGGCGATGGTCATGGAGGAGCGCGCCATGCGCCGGCCCGCCCACGTGCTCATGCGCGGGGTGTACGACCAGAAGGGGGACGAGGTGCAGCCTGGTACGCCGTCGATCCTTCCGCCGCTCCCCGCGGACGCGCGCCCCGACCGGCTGGGCCTGGCGGAGTGGCTCGTGCGCGACGACCACCCGCTGACGGCGCGGGTCGCGGTCAACGGCTACTGGCAGCTCCTGTTCGGCGCCGGGCTCGTGGACACCCCCGAGGACTTCGGCGTGCGCGGGGCCCTGCCGAGCCACCCCGAGCTCCTGGACCTCCTGGCGGTGGACTTCGTGGAGAGCGGCTGGGACGTCAAGGGCATGCTCCGGCGCATGGTGCTCTCGGCCGCCTACCGACGGGACTCCTCGTCGACGCCCGAGCTCCTGGCGCGGGACCCCGAGAACCGGCTCCTGGCCCGCGGCCCCCGCTTCCGCCTGCAGGCGGAGCTGATCCGCGACCTGGCCCTGTCGGCGGGCGGGCTGCTCTCGCCGCGCATCGGCGGGCCGAGCGGGCGGCCCTACCAGCCCGACGGCCTGTGGCGGGAGATGAGCCACTTCGGCAGCACGCCCGCCACCGAGCAGGTCTACGTCCAGGACCACGGCGAGGGGCTGTACCGGCGGGGCATGTACACCATCTGGAAGCGGACGGTGCCGCCGCCCACCCTGGCGGCCTTCGACGCGCCCAGCCGGGAGGTGTGCGTGGTGCGCCGGTCGCGGACGAACACGCCGCTGCAGGCCCTGGTGCTGCTCAACGAGACGGGCTTCGTGGAGGCCTCGCGGGCCATCGCCCAGCGGGTGCTGCTCGAGGGCGGCGCGGACGACGGGGCGCGGGGTCGGTACCTCTTCCTGCTCGTGCTCGGCCGCGAGCCCGGGCCCGCCGACCGGGAGGTGCTCGCCGGGCTGCTGGCCCGTGAGCGGGCGCGCTTCGCGGCCCGCGGCGAGGACGCCGCGGCCCTGCTCGAGGTGGGGGAGTCCCCGCGGGACGGTTCGCTGGATCCGTCCGAGCACGCCGCGTGGACCCTGGCGGCGGCCCTGGTCCTGAACCTCAGCGAGGCGGTGACCCGGGAATGAGCGAGCTCACCCGACGCGCGTTCCTCGGCCGCTCCGCCGGGAGCCTCGGCGCCCTCGCGCTCTCCCGGCTGCTCGGCGGGGACGAGGCGGCCGTGCCGCACTTCGCACCGAAGGCGAAGCGGGTGGTCTACCTCTTCCAGTCCGGCGGCCCCTCGCACATCGACCTGTTCGACTACAAGCCGGTCATGCGGGAGCTCCACGGGGAGGAGCTCCCCGAGTCCGTGCGCGGCGGCCAGCGGGTGACCGGCATGACCGCCGGCCAGAAGAGCTTCCCCGTGCTCGCGCCGCCCTTCGAGTTCGCGCAGCACGGGGAGAGCGGGGCCTGGGTGAGCGAGCTCATGCCGTGGACCGCGCGGATCGCCGACCGGCTGTGCTTCCTGAAGGGCGTGCACACCGAGGCGATCAACCACGACCCGGCGATCACCACCATCAACACCGGCGCCATGCAGCCGGGGAAGGCGAGCCTGGGGTCCTGGCTCAGCTACGGGCTCGGTAGCGAGAACCGCGACCTCCCCGCCTACCTGGTGCTGCTCTCCCAGGGCACGGGCAAGGACCCCGGCCAGCCCCTCTTCTCCCGGCTCTGGGGCTCGGGCTTCCTCCCGCCGTCCCACCAGGGCGTCCAGCTGCGGCCCGGCGCGAACCCGGTGCTCTACCTGCAGAACCCGCCCGGCGTCGACCCCTCCACCCGCCGGGCGCTGCTCGACGACCTCGCGCGCCTGAACGGCGAGCACGCCGACGCCACCGGCGACCCCGAGGCCCGCACCCGCATCGACCAGTACGAGATGGCCTTCCGGATGCAGACCTCGGTGCCGGAACTCACCGACCTGAGCAAGGAGCCCGAGAGCACCTTCGAACTCTATGGAGAGGACGCACGCAAGCCTGGCACCTACGCCTACAATGCCCTGATGGCACGCAAACTCTCCGAGGAAGGCGTGCGGTTCGTGCAACTTTTCCATCGAGGTTGGGATACCCATGGCAACCTGCCCGGACAGCTACGAGCGCGATGCAAGGAAACCGATCAGGCGAGCACCGCACTGATCAAGGACCTCAAGATGCGGGGCCTTTTCGATGAAACCCTCGTCGTCTGGGGTGGTGAATTCGGACGGACCGTCTACTGCCAGGGCAACCTCAGTGAGAAAAGCTACGGGCGCGACCATCATCCTCGCTGCTTCAGCATCTGGATGGCCGGAGGTGGCATCAAGGGAGGAACGACCTATGGAGCCACCGACGACTACGGTTACAACATCGTCGAGAATCCGGTCAGCGTGCACGACCTCCACGCGAC
>JASFWR010000291.1:0-4857 GCA_050049155.1 Planctomycetota bacterium
GGAGCATCGAGACGCTTGGAGGCGGGGGTTGAGGCGGCGCCGGACGGCCCCGGCGCGAGACGTTGAGACTACCTGGGAAGACCGGATCAGGACACGCCGAAAGGGGGCCGACGGGACCGCCGCGGACGGGGACGGGCGGGGGCGCTTTTTGGCCGGCGCGGAGGGGGCGCGTGCTAGTCTCCTGCCCGACCTGCGCGGCTCCTGCCGCGGCCGCGCCGCCCGTCGCGCGCGACGTCGCGGCGCGGTGTCGCCGCGCACCCCGCCCCGTGAAGATCCTCTACCACCACCGGACCCAGGCCGAGGACGGCCAGGCGGTCCACATCCGCTCCCTCATCGAGGCCTTCCGCCAGGAGGGACACGAGGTGACCGAGGTGGCTCTGGTGGAGCGCAGCGGTGAGCCCGCGCCCGCAAAGAGCGAGCCCGAGAAGGGGGGGTTCTCCCCCTGGGCGCTGTTCGGCCTGCTCCCCGGCTTCGTCAAGGAGCTCGCGGAGTACGCCTACAGCGTGCCCGCCCGGCGCCGGCTCCAGCGGGTCGCGAAGGAGCTGCGCCCGGACTTCATCTACGAACGGTACGCCTTCGGGAACACCGCGGGCGTGGCCACGTCGGAGGCCCTCGGCGTGCCCCTCGTCCTCGAGGTGAATTCCCCGCTGGTCCTGGAGCTCGGCCGCACCCGCGGCCTCTCCTTCCCCGGGCTCGCGCGGCGCGTCGAGAACCGGATCTTCCAGCGCGCCACCCGCGTCTGCGTGGTGACCGACGTGCTCAAGGGCATGGTGGCCGAGCTGGGGGTCGACCCCGACCGCATCTTCGTCACCCCCAACGGGGTCCACCCCGAGCTGTACGCCGACCTCGACCGCGAGGCGGCGCGCCGGGACCTCGGGATCGAGGACGCCGAGGGGCCGGTGCTCGGCTTCGTGGGCTACTACCGGGACTGGCACCGGCTGGACCTCGTGCTCGACGGCATGGCCACCGACGCCCTGGGGACCGCGCACCTGGTCCTCGTGGGCACGGGCCCCGCCGAGGCCGGCCTGCGGGCCCGCGCCGCGGAGCTGGGCGTCGCGGACCGCCTCCACTTCGCGGGGACTCGCCCCCACGACCGCATCCCCGCGGTCCTCCCCGCCTTCGACGTGGGCCTCGTCCCCGCGATCAACCCCTACGCCTCGCCCCTGAAGCTCCACGAGTACATGGCCGCCGGCCTCCCCACCGTGGCGCCGGACCAGCCGAACCTGCGGGAGGTGCTGACCGACGGGGAGGACGCCCTGCTGGTGACGCCCGGGGACGGGCCGGAGCTCATCGAGGCCCTCGCCAGGCTCGCGTCGGACCCCGACCTCCGCGAGCGCATGGGGGCGGCCGCGCGGTGCACCGTCGAGGAGCGCGAGCTCACCTGGCGCGGGAACGCGAAGCGGGTGCTGGCCGAGGTCGGCCGCATCTGAGTCCTCGCGGTATCCGTCGCTGAGCCCACCCCTGGACCCACCGCTGGGTCCGGAAGTCGGCTCGCCCGACGTTCCTGTGCCGCGACGAGGCCGTCAGTCGCCGCCGTAGCCGAGCCCCTTGAGGTGGTCGGCCAGGCCGGCCCCGCCGGACCAGGCCGGCTCGTCCCCGTCGGCGCCCCAGCTCCCGCGCAGGTCCCGCAGGGCCGTCTGCAGCTCCTCCACCACCTCGGGGAAGGTCAGCGACACGTCGTCGACGCCGAGGGCGTCCGTCTCCAGGTTGAAGAGCTCCGCCTGGCCGTCGGCCGCGAAGCCGTGGACCACGAGCTTCCACTTGCCCCGGTACACGGCGTGCTGTGACTTCTCCGCCCCGAGGTGGTCCCGGTCCTCCACCAGGACGATGCGGTTGCTCGAGGGCGCGCCGTTGCCGAGGTCCATGCCGACCATCCAGCCGGGGCGCTCCACGCCCGCGAACGAGAGCAGGGTCGGGGCGATGTCCACGCTGCTGACCTTGCCGGGCAGGCGCTCGCCGGCGCGACCGTCGGGCGCCATCAGCAGGAACGGCACGCGCACCTGGACCTCGAGGATGTCGTTGTGCCCGAAGCGGGTCCCCTCACCGAAGGCCTCGCCGTGGTCCGCGGTGACCACCGCGCCGAGGCGGCGCCCCGCCGCCTGGCCGGCGCGCTTGGCCCGCTCCCAGAAGAGGTCGACCTTCTCGTCCAGCTCGTAGATCTCGGCCTCGTAGAGGTCGACCACGTACTGGAGGTCCTCCTCCTCGAGGGACTCGCCGGGGTAGTCCTCGTTGCGCTGGTACGCGTTGCTGCGGAACAGGTAGCCGTCCAGGGACCCGTCGTAGGGCTGCACGAAGCGGGCCGCCGCGTCCTCCGCGGGGAGGTACGGCCAGTGCACGTCGTACATGTTGATCATGCAGAACCACGGGCGCGGGTCGCCGTTCTCGATCCAGTCGAGGGCGGCGGTGAGCACGTCGTCCGCGGGGCGGTCGAAGGTCTCGAACCAGTGGGGCCGCCCGTTGCCGCCGAACTGCGGGGAGAGCTTGGCGAGCATCGACTGCACGTCGTGGATCATCGACCAGACCTTGCTCTTGGACACGTCGGGGTCCACGCGGTCGTCGAAGACCTCGAAGCCGTCCCCCACGCCGGTGTTGCCGTTCAGCACGGCGGTGCCCACGAAGGCGCCCGTCCGGTAGCCGTTGTCCTGCAGGATCCGCGCGATGGAGGGCGTGTCCGCCGGGTTGTAGCTCTGCTTGGTGAGGCGCGCCCCGTGGTGCGTGGGGTAGGTCCCCGTGAGCATGGAGAGGTGCGAGGTGAGGGTGAAGATCGCGGTGGAGCGCGCCTCCTCGAACACCAGCAGGTCCTCCGCCAGGGAGCTGAGCTGCGGCGCGGTCTCACGCTCGTTGCCGTAGAGCCCCAGGCTCTCGGCCCGGGTGGTGTCCCAGACCATCAGCAGCAGGTTGGGCGCGTCGGCCGCGGCCTGCCGCGAGGGGTCCTCGAGGTCCTCACCGCCGGAGAGGTCGACCATGCCGAGCACGAACCCCAGCGCCGCGAGGATCGCGAACACCCTCCGCCCCTTGAGCCGCGCCAGCTGCCCCAGCCCGTACGCCAGGGCGAGGGACACCGCGAAGCAGGCGGCGCCGGCGAGGAGCGGCTTGATGGCGAGCAGCTCGTTCAGCCCCGCCCCCATGGAGAGGAAGGAGTTGAGCCCCATGTGGGTGATCACCGGCGTCCCCAGGAAGAGGAAGCTGAGCCCGAGGGCGTCGCGCCGGTCGCCGCGCTCCGACCGCGGTCGGATCCGGCCCACGACGATGTACAGCAGGTACACCGGCAGGAAGAGCAGCGACGCGATCGACGCCCAGACCATCCAGGTGGTCAGGAACAGGGAGGACGACGCGTCCCGGTACCAGAACGAGGCGCTGGTCCAGGCGGAGTCGATCCCGGCGAAGAGCAGGGAGAGGCAGGCGAGCGAGAAGAAGACGACCTTCATGGAGACTCGAGCAGGGGGAGCCGAAGTCTATCCGGATGGCGGGGGCGACCCGGCTCGCGGGCGGGCCAAGAGTGCCGACGCCGCCACTCGTCGCCCGCGCTGCATCAGAACGATCACGCATCTGCATCGCGGGGCGGCAGGCTGCCGCGTGGTGGCCCCCCTCTGCTGGCCCCGCCCGGCTGGCCCCACCCGGCTGGCCCCACCCGGCTGGCCCCACCCGGCTGGCCCCACCCGGCTGGCCCTGCCCGGCTGGCCCTGCCCGGCTGGCCCTGCCCGGCTGCCCCGCGTCTTGCCAGGCTGGAACGCGTGCTCGCCATCGGGGACACTGCGGCGCGATGATCGCGTCCCTCTGCATCACCTGGCTCGGGGCCCTCGCCACGGGCCCGGGCGCCCATGGCGCGGTCCCCGAGGATCGCGCGGCGAGCAACGTGCTGCTGATCGTCCTCGATGACGTGGGCGCGGACGCGATCAGCTGCTACCCCGGCGCCGCGGCCGACGCGCGGACCCCCGTCATCGACCGCCTCGCGGCGGAGGGCGTGCGCTTCGACCGCGTCTGGGCGAATCCCGCCTGCAGCCCGACCCGGGCCACGATCCTCACGGGGCGCTACGGGTTCCGGACCGGCGTCGGCAGCGTGAAGGTCCGCGAGGAGGGCGGGCTGGCCCCCGAGGAGGTCACCCTGGCGGAGTCGCTCCGGGCCGCGGACCCGTCCGTCCGCACGGCCTTCCTCGGCAAGTGGCACCTCGGCCCCGGGGAGGAGCAGGGGCCGGTCCCCCAGGGGTTCGAGCGCTTCCGCGGTACCACGGGCAACCTGGGCGGGCGCGAGGGGGCCTACTTCGAGTACCCGGAGCGAGCCGGTCGCGACCTCGCCACCGTCACGCGCCGCCGCTACGCCACCAGCGCGGTGGTCGACGACGCCCTGGCGGTCGTCGAGGAGTTCGGGCCGGCGCCGTGGCTCGTGGTCGCCTCCTTTCACGCCGCCCACAATCCCCTCCACGCGCCGCCGGCCGAGCTCCACGGCCGCGACCTGTCCCAGGGGCCCGCGCCGAGCGACCGGGCGCGCTTCATGGCCATGGTGGACGCCCTCGACCGCGAGATCGGGCGGCTGGTGGACGGCCTGGATCCGGAGGTCCGGCGGCGGACCCACGTCATCGTCCTCTCGGACAACGGCGGCGCCAGCAGGACCCGGCTCCCCGGCCACCCCGGCCGCCAGGGCAAGGGGTCGCTCTTCGAGGACGGCGTGCGGGTCCCCATGGTCGTGGCCGGACCCGCCGTCGCGCGGCCCGGGCGGGCCAGCGACGCCCTGGTCAACACCACGGACCTGTTCGCCACCATCCACGAACTCCTGGGCGCGCGCCCGGCGACGGCGGCGCAGGACTCGGTGAGCTTCGCGCCGGCCCTGCGTGGGGCCTCGGCCGGGGGCCGCCGCTG
>JASFWR010000041.1:0-15128 GCA_050049155.1 Planctomycetota bacterium
GAAGTACCCGCGGTCGGCCGCGCCGTGGGCCCGCTCGAGCATGGCCTGGCTGACGGCGTACAGCCCGAGGCCGGGGGGCAGCGCCAGGGCCTTCTGCGTCCCCGCCAGCACGAAGTCGAGCCCGTTCGCCGCGGCGTCCACGGGCGCCGCGCCGAGGTACGTGACCGCGTCCACCAGCAGCGACGCCTCCCCTCGCTCGCGGAGGGCCGCGCCGGCCTCCGCCGCGGAGACGGCCACCCCGGTCGAGGTCTCGCTCAAGCAGACGGTCACCGCGTCGAACTCCGACCGCGCGAGCGCCGCGCGCGCCCCCTCGAGGTCCGGCGCAGCGCCGGCCGCGGACTCCACGCGCATGACCTCCTTCCCGAGGGCCTCCGCGATGGTGGCGAAGCGCTTCGAGAAGGCGCCGTTCACCAGGGAGAGGACCCGCGGCCCGGTGGCGCGCAGCGCCATCTCCATGAGGCCGGTGGCCGTGCAGCTGTGGACCGCCACCCGGTACCCGGGGGAGCGCGCGCCGAACAGGGCCTCAAGGTGCGGGTCGAGGGCGTGGATCATGGCTCGCATCCGCGGCGACCGGTGGCCGATCATCGGCTCGGCCATGGCCGCCAGCACCTCGGGGCGGACCCGGGTCGGCCCGGGGATCCAGAGCTCCTCGTTCACGGCGACACCTCCGTGGCCCGCTCGAGGAGCGCCGCGTGCGGGTCGCCGGGGAGCGCGCGAAGCCGCGCCACCTCGCCGGCCGTCATGAGGTGCGGCACGAGCGCCGCGAGGTCCGGCGCGGAGACCTCCACGTCGGCCCCCTCGACCACGTCGGGCCGGCGCGCCACGGCGGTGAACGCGATGAAGCGCGCGCAGGCGTCGCGGGCCTCGAGGTCCGTGGCGCCGTCCCCCACCAGCGCCACGTCGCCGTCGGGGAAGCCGCTCCCGAGGACCTCGCGCTTGCCGCCGGCTCGCGCCAGGGGCGAGGCCTCGTCGAAGCCGGCGTAGGCGCCCGCCGCGTCGAAGCGGAGGTCGACGGCGTGGATCTCTTCGGGCAGGACGCCGAGGCCCACGCCGAAGGCGCGCACCGGCGGGAGGAGCCCGCCCGAGACGATGGAGACGCGCTTGCCGAGATCGCGGAGGGCGGCCACCAGCTCGGCCGCGCCCGCCAGCGCGGTGGCGGCGTACCGGTCGCCGATCCGGTCCATGTCCTCCACCCGCGGGGCGGCCAGCTCGAGGCGGCGGCCGTAGACCTCCTCCAGGGGTACCGCGCCCGCCATGGCCGCCGCGGTCAGCTCCGCGATCTCCACGTGGCCGGCGGTCAGCTCCTCGATCCCCTCGATCGTGGAGAGGGTCGAGTCGCAGTCGAACACGACACCGGCGAAGGGGGGACCGTGGACGTTGCGAGCCATGGGCGAGAGGGTGTCGGGCGGAGGGGGCCGAATCAACCGGCCCCTCGGATCAACCGCGCCGCGGCGAGCTCGGACGCCCGGCGGCGCCGCTGCGGGACCGCCCGGGAGGGAAGGGGCCGGGCCCGGACCGAACGGTCAGCGCGCGATCCCCGGCCCGCGCACCTCCTCCACGGCGTACCCGAAGGCCCCGCCGCGCTTGGCCTTGCCAGGCCTCGCCGGACGATCGCCGCCCGAGGACATCACAGCCAGCAGCAGCGCCGCCAGCCCGAGGGCGCCGACCACGATCAGCGCGAGGCGCCGGCGATCGGTGCCCCCCTCCCGAGGCTCGACGGCGGGCGCCACGGCCGGGCCGCTGTCCCCCGTGACCCCCTTCGAGTACACGAGGCGCGGGCGCTGGACCTGGCCGTCGTGCTGGCTGCGTGAGCTCATGGGTTCGTGGGGTCGTGGGTTCGGGCGCCGGGGGCGCCGGAGGAACGGGCCCGCACAGGGAGGGATCGATCCGCGCGGGGCCCCCGCTGGATCGGAAGCCAAAAAAGGCCCCAAGTCCCGCGATCGACGCCTCGACCGGGACATGTCTCGCGAACAGAATGCGTCGCCGCTCCCAGACCCCCAGTCAGGCATGAGATTCAAGGACAAGCACGTCGTCGTCACCGGCGGAACGAGAGGCATCGGCCGCGCGGTGACCCTCGCCTTCCTGCGCGAGGGCGCGATCTGCCACGCCACCTACTTCGGCAACGACGCCGCGGCGGAGTCCCTCGTGGAGGAGGCCGGCGACGCGGGAGAGCGCGTGCACCTCGCCAAGTTCGACGTGGCCGACCACGACGCGGCCGAGGCCTTCTGGCAGGGGCTCGAGGGGACGCCCGTGGAGGTCCTCGTCGCCAACTCGGGGATCCGGCGCGACGCGGTGCTCGCGATGATGTCCCCGGAGGACTGGAACGCCGTCATCTCGACCAACCTCACCGGCTCCTACACCATGTCCAAGTTCGCGGTCCAGAACATGATGGGCCAGCGCCGCGGACGGATCGTCTTCACCACCTCCCCCGCCGGCCGCTTCGGCTTCGAGGGGCAGGGCAACTACTCGGCCTCCAAGGCCGGCCAGGTCGGCCTCATGCGGTCCCTCTGCAAGGAGGTGGCCAAGCGTGGCATCACCGTGAACTGCGTCTCCCCCGGCTTCATCGCCACCGAGCTCCTCGACGACCTCCCGGACGAGCTGGTGAAGTCGTACAAGAAGAGCGTCCCCGCGCGCCGCTTCGGCACGACCGAGGAGGTCGCCGCCGCGGTCACCTTCCTCGCCTCGGACGACGCCAGCTACATCACCGGCGCCACGCTCGACGTGACCGGCGGCCTGTGATCCCCCAGCTGTGACCCACCCAGCTGTGACCCCCCAGCCATGAGCGAGCCCCACACGCCCCCCGCCGGCGGGTCGGTCCTGGACCGCCCCCTGACCGACTTCCTCCCCCACCGGCCGCCCTTCCTGTTCGTCACCCGCGTGGTGGAGCACGAGGGCGAGCGCATCGTGACCGAGTGGGACGTGCCCGAGGACCTGTTCGCCTTCGAGGGGCACTTCCCCGGCGAGCCCGTGCTGCCCGGGGTCCTGATCTCCGAGTTCTGCTTCCAGAGCGGGGCGATCCTCATCTACGCCACGAGCCAGGAGGACCAGGACTCGGTGGGCGTGCCGGTGCTGACTCGCATCACCGACGCTCGCTTCCGCAAGATCGTGCGCCCGGGGGAGACCCTCCGCGCCGAGGTGACCCTCACCGAGCGCCTCTCCAACGCCCGCTACGTCACCGCCAAGGTCACGAGCGACGGCAAGGTCGTGCTGCGGCTCCAGTGCGTGCTCGCGGTGGCCCCGCCCGGAGAGGGCTGATGGGCCCGAGCAGCGACGCCCCCGACTGGACGGGCCTGGCGGGTCGGACCGTGGTGGTCACCGGCCTCAAGAACCGCAAGAGCGTCGCGTGGCACGTCACGCGCCAGCTCGAGGAGGTGGGCGCCGAGGTGATCCTCGTGGTGCGGACGGAGGCGCGCCGGGAGGAGCTCGCCAAGCTCACCGGCGACCGCCTCGTGCTGACCTGCGACGTGCGCGAGGCGGGCGAGGTCGAGGCCCTCCGGGACGCCCTGGCGGCCACCGGGAAGGTCCTCCACGGCCTCGTCCACTCCATCGCCTTCGCCAACTACTCCGACGGCTGGAAGCCGTTCCACGAGACCAACGAGGGGGACTTCCTCGAGGCGACCCGGGTGTCCGCGTTCTCGCTGGTGACCATGTCCAACGCCCTGAAGGACCTGTTCGCCCCGGACGCCTCGGTGGTGACCATCTCCATCTCGACGACGACGATGGCGGCGGAGAACTACGGCTACATGGCCCCCATCAAGGCGGCCCTGGACTCGGCGGTCGTCTTCCTCGCCAAGTCCTTCAGCGCCTTCAGCCGGGTCCGCTTCAACGCCGTGCGCGCGGGCCTCCTGAAGACCAGCTCCTCCGCCGGCATCCCCGGCTACGTGGACTCGTGGCTGCACGCGGAGAAGGCGACCCTCCGCAAGGAGGGCCTGCGGACCGAGGAGGTCGCGGCCACCACCCTCTTCCTGCTCTCGCCCCGCTCGAGCGGCGTCAACGCCCAGGGCCTCGTGGTGGACGCCGGGATGGCGAGCAACTACTTCGACTCGGAGCTGCTCGGCGGCTGAGCGCCCGGGGCCTGCGCGAGGTCCGCGACCGCCCGCGACCCGCAGGCGAGCGTCGAACTCCCAGGCCCGCTCCAGGTCGAGCAGGGCGAGCAGCCCCCCCTCCATCGGCGGGCCGAGCTGGCCGAGCAGCAGCACCCGCGGCGCGAGGGCGGGGTGCTGGACCGCCTCGATCGCCGCCGCCCCCTCCCCGGCGAGCACGAGCACGTAGCGCCGGGAGTCACCGCCCACGCCGCCCGCCCGCTCCACGCGGCGCTGCTCGAGCTCGGGGAGCTGCCGGAGCACGGCGAGGCTGACGAAGCCGAGGGCCCGGGCGGAGAGGAGCCCCGCCTGGACCGCCGGATCCCGGGCGAGCGCGCCCGTGGCCTCCTCGGGCTCGGCGAGGTCGAAGACCAGCGCCCCACGGGCGCCGATGGACCCCGGACCGAAGGGGCCAGAGGCCAGCAGCCGGCCCGCGGCCGCCTCACCCTCCAGGAAGCGGCGGTGCGCGTCGAAGACGGCGCGCTCCTCGATGCCCGGTCCCCGGGCCGAGGGCCCGTCCTCCACGAGGACCAGGCTGAACCGGCCGAGCTCGGGCGGAGGCAGGTCGGGCCCCGTCCCGCGGCACGCCGGGAGGAGGAGGGCGAGGAGCGGGAGCAGCGGGCGGCGCATGGTCAAGGGGGCCGAGGTCGGCCCGCGGCTCCGGAGGGGAGCGGGAGCCTCGGGTGCAGTCTGGGCTCCGAGGGGCGCCGGGTCACGCTCCGTCCGTGAGGCGCAGGGGATCGAGGGCTGCGCCGGTCCGCTCGTGGCGAGGCGCTCGGGGTTGGGCGCTCGGGGTTGGGCGCTCGGGGTCGGACGCGCTCCCCGCGAGCCACGGAGGGGGCGGCGCCTCACCCCGGTACACGCCGCGCCGGCTCCGGTCGCGACGCGGGACCCGCCCGGGGATTGCCGAAAGGGCCCGGGCCGGGGGGGCCGATAGCTGCCTGTCCCCGCGGGGCCGCTCCGGCCGCCGCGCCGCCTGCCAGACCGCCAGCCCGTCATCGCGATGATCCGGAACCAGCACCGCCGCGCCCTCTCCACCGTCCTCCTCGTCGGCCTCGGCGCCGCCTGCCAGTCGACGACCCAACAGTCGCTGCCCATCGCCTCCCCCGCGGAGGTGGTCCGGCAGCCGCTCTCCTCGGAGGTGGACACCGGGCTCGGCAAGGCCCAGCGCCGCTGCGAGGACCTCATCGACCGGCTGGAGCAGCTCATCGTGGCCCTGGAGACCGGGACCCTCGAGGGCGCCGCGCGCGCGTACTGCGAGGCGCGCGCCCCCTACGAGGAGATCCAGGTCCTCGCGGCCGCCTTCCCCGACCTGGACCGCGCCATCGACGGCCGCTCGTCCGAGTTCGCCCGCGGGGAGCTGGACCCCGGCTTCCGCGGCTTCCACCGCATCGAGATCTTCCTCTTCGCCCGCCACCGCATGGGCGCCGCGCTGCCCTACGCCAAGCAGCTGCTGGAGGACGCCCACGCCCTGCGCGGCGCGCTGGACGAGCGGGGCCGCTTCAGCGCCGACGTGATCTTCGACGGGATGGAGCGCCGCTGCATGGACGTGGCCACGCGCATGGTCTCCAGCGAGGAGGAGATGTGGAGCAACCAGTCGCTGCTGGTGATCCGACACGCCTGGGTCGGGTGCTACGACCAGTACCGCCAGTTCGCCGGGGACGTGCGGGAGCAGGACGCCCGCCTGGCCGAGCGGATCGACCGCGCGTACCGCAAGGCGATCGAGGAGGTCGCCGGGGAGTTCTCCACGGAGGGGGTCGAGGGCTCGCCCTACACCCTCATCTCCATGTCCCAGCGCCGCAGCATCGCCGACGCGAGCCTGAAGCTGCGGGGCTACCTGATCAAGGCGCGCGCCGCCCTCGGGCTGACGACCTCCTGAGGCGCAGCCCTGGCGCGGCGACCTGAGGAAGGGGGGTCGTCACGCCGCCGGGGTCGCCCTAGGGTGGCCCCATGCTCCGCTCCGCCAAGCTCTCCGCCGCCGCCGTCACCGCCCTCCTCGCCGCCTGCGCCTCCACCGGTTCCGAGGCCGGCGGGAGCCGGTCCGCGGGCGCCGCCCCCTCCAGGCCCAACGTCGTCCTCGTCTTCGTGGACGACCTGGGGGCCGGCGAGCTCGGCTGCTACGGCCAGGAGCACATCCGGACCCCGCACATCGACTCGATCGCGGCGCGGGGGGTCCGCTTCACCCAGGGCTACACCGGCTCCCCCGTGTGCGCCCCGTCCCGCTGCGTGCTGCTCACGGGCAAGCACTCCGGCCACGCCGAGGTCCGCGCCAACTGGGAGAACGGCGGCTGGGGCCCGGACGAGCCCGAGGGGCAGTGGCCGCTC
Source organism: Planctomycetota bacterium (assembly GCA_050049155.1). Lineage (GTDB taxonomy): Bacteria > Planctomycetota > UBA1135 > UBA1135 > Saltatorellus. The sequence goes on from JASFWR010000041.1 coordinate 6,408, forward strand.
CCGGACGGGGAGGTCACCCTCGCCGAGCGGCTCGGCGCCGCCGGCTACCGCACCGCGGGCTACGGCAAGTGGGGCCTCGGCGGGCCGGGGACCGAGGGCGCCCCGGAGCGCCAGGGCTTCGACCACTTCTACGGCTACCTCTGCCAGCGGGTCGCCCACAACTACTACCCCACCCACCTCTGGATGGACGGCGAGCGCGCGCCCATCGAAGGAGCCGGGTACTTCAAGGCGCACCAGAAGCTGGAGGCGCCGCTGGAGGACGCCGACGCGTACTACCGCCGGTTCGGCGACGGGGAGGCGAGCTACGCCCCGAAGCTGATCGCCGACGACATGATCGAGTGGCTGGAGGACGCGGCCGGGGACGACGAGCCGTTCTTCCTCTACTACGCCTCGATCATCCCGCACCTCGCCCTCCAGGTGCCGCGGGAGTACGTGGAGCGCTACCCCGCGGCGTGGGACGACGAGCCGTACCTGGGCCAGAACGCCTACCTGCCGCACCCGAGCCCCCGCCGCGCGTACGCCGGCATGATCAGCTTCCTCGACGACCAGGTCGGCCGGATCCTCGACACGCTCGAGGACCGGGGCGTGGCCGAGAACACGATCGTGCTCTTCACGAGCGACAACGGCGCCACCTACGTGGGCGGCGTCGACACGGAGTTCTTCGAGAGCCACGACGGCCGCCGGGGCCACAAGGGCCAGCTCTACGAGGGCGGCGTCCGGGTCCCCTTCCTCGCCAGCTGGCCGGGCCACTTCCCCGAGGGGCACGTGTCGGACCGCCTCGTCTCCACGGTGGACGTGACGGCGACGGTGCTCGACCTCGCCGGCCTGGCCCCCGCCGCCGATCCCCACGTGGCCGGCGACAGCGTCTCGTTCGCCGCGGCGGCGCAGGGCGCGCCCCCTGGGTCGCTCGCGGCCCGCCCGTACCTCTACTGGGAGTACCGCCCCGCCGGCGCCCAGGCGGTGCGGCGCGGGAAGTGGAAGCTGGTGCGCACGGGCCTCAAGAAGGGCGCCCCGCGCCTCGAGCTCTACGACCTCGACCTCGACCCGCGGGAGTCCACCGACGTCGCGGCCTCCTTCCCCGACGTCGTCACCCAGCTGGCCGCCCTCATGGACGCGTCCCACGAACCCTCGGAGGGCTTCCCCCTCCCGACGGTGGACGGCGACGCCGCCGAGATCATGAGGCGTCGCACCCGCCCCTGACGCCAGCGCCGCGCCCGGCTGGCTGCCCGGCTGGTGACCGCACGCCTAGCGGGCGACCGCCCGCGGCATGGGGACGGCCTCTCCGGACGCGAGGTCGATGGACATGGAGGCGCCTGCGGCTTCGAGGCGGGCGGAGAGGACCTGTGCCAGGGCCGCGACGGTGGCGGGGCGCTCGGCGGCCAGGTCGTGGGCCTCCCCCACGTCGGCGGCGAGGTCGTAGAGCTCGAAGCGGGGGCCGCCCGTGCGCTTGCCGGTGGCTGCGTCGAGCCGGGCCCCGGAGTGGAAGTAGATCAGCTTGTGATCCCCCACCCGCACGGCGCTGAAGGGCTCGATGCCGGGGCCGTTGACGCCCCAGAAGTGGGGCTGGTGGAAGAGGAGGGAGCGGCCGGCGGGGGGCGCCTCGCGGCCGTCGAGCACGGGGCGCAGGTCGATGCCCTCCACCCGCGCGGCGTGGTCCGCGGGGATCTCGATGCCGGCCGCGCCGAGCAGCGTCGGGAAGAGGTCGTGGGTCACCACCGGGCCGCGCACCAGGGCGCCGGGCTCCACCACGCCGGGCCAGCGCACGACCATGGGGACGCGCAGCCCGCCGTCGTAGGCGCTGCCCTTGCCGCTGCGGGCGGGGAGGTTGTGGGTGTGGCGCTCGCCGCCCCGGGCGTGGGCCGAGAGACCGCCGTTGTCGCCGGTGTAGACCACGATGGTCTCGTCCGCGATGCCCAGGTCGTCCAGGGCGTCGAGGAGCTGGCCCGTGGCGTCGTCCACCGCCGCCACCATGGTCGCGTAGGCGAGCTCGGCGCCGGTGAGGCCGCTCCCCTCGAAGCGCGCCTTCAGCCCCTCGTGCGCCATGATCGGCGCGTGCACCGCGTAGGGGGCGAAGTGCAGGAACACCCGCTCGCCGTCGGCGACCGCCTCGCGCAGGGCGCGCTCCGCCTCGTCCGCCAGCACGTCCGTGAGGAACACGTCCTTCCCGTGGTACGCCTCCAGCCCGGGGATGTCCCAGTTGCGGTTGCGCCCCTTGTTGCCCCGGCGCTCCTCGCGCTTGGCCGCGCTGAAGTCGTCGATCCCGTAGAAGCTGCCCGGCCCGCCGGCCGCCCAGCCGGCGATGTTCACGTCGAAGCCCAGGGTCGTGGGGTCGCCGCCGCCGCGCCCCCCCTCGGGACTCGTGCCGAAGTGCGCCTTGCCCACGTGGATGGTCCGGTACCCGGGCGTCATCAGGGCGGCGAGGGTCACGTCCCCCGGCTGCAGCGCGTCCACGTCCCAGCTCGGCGCCTTCAGCAAGGGGTGCCGCGCCGACTGGTCCCGGCCGTGGAAGCGCGTCCAGTACGTGATCCCGTTGCGCGCGGGCGTGACCCCGGTCATGAAGCTGGTCCGCGTCGGGGTGCAGACCGGCGCCGACGCGTAGGCGTCCGCGAAGCGCACCCCCTCCCCCACCAGCCGCTCCAGGTTGGGCGTCCGGAAGTGCCGCGCGCCCGGGCCCTCGGGGTCGTCCCAGCAGGCCGGCGAGCAGTCCCTCCAGCCAAGGTCGTCCACCATGATGACGAGGACGTGGGGGCGCTCGTCGGTCGACAGCGGGACGGCGGGGCTCACGGCCGCGAGCGCGGCGAGGAGGAGGCTGGGCATGGCGCCAAGGATAGCCGCCGGCGCGGACGCCTCGAACCGTCCCGCCCGCTCGGATACCCTCACGCCCATGCGCGCTCGCCGTGTCCTCGCCATCATCGGCCTCGCTGCCGCGGCCGCGCTGCTCTGGACGGTCGCGCGGAGCGCCCCGCGGGAGGACGCCGCCACCGTGGACATCGCCTCCGGCGCGGATGGACACGGCGCAGCACGGAGCGTCGCCGTCGAGCGCGTGCCCGACCAGGAGGAGCCTGGTCGCGTCCCGCTCGAGTCCGGCCTCGACGTCGACGACCTCGCCCCGATCGTCGCCCCGGAGCGCGAGCCCGAGGGCCCCTATCGCGTGAAGGTCCAGCTCGTCGCCGAGGACTCCCGCGAGCCCCTCCCCGGGTACCTCGTCCGGCTGCTCCCCCCCGGCGCCTCCCCCCTCCTGTCGCCGATCCGCGGCGCGACCCCGACGACGGATGGGCAGGGGCGGGTGACGCTGCCGGTGGACGGTCCGGGCACCTTCGACCTCCACGCCTGGCCCCTGACCGGGGGCCGGCCCGAGGTCGACCCCTTCCACGAGTCGCTCGCGGGCAAGGTGCGCGCGAGCCGCTCCCGCCGCATGCCCTGGACCGTCCTCGCGCTCGAGGTGGGGCCGGTCGTCGTCTACCGCGGCCCCCTGCCCCCGGGCGTCGAGGCCAGCGACCTGCTCCTCGAAGCCCGCGCGCAGATGTCGCCGATCTCGAGCCAGTTCGGGGGCTACGGCGGCATGGCGGTCGCGCGCCGGACCGAGCGCGGCTTCGCGGCGGCGCGCGTCCCCAGGGTGAGCAACGGCCTGCAGGGCGACGCCCACGTCCTGCGCGCCGTCACCCGGGACGGGCTCTGGTCCACGGCGCGCCTCGAGCCCGGCCAGCTGACGGACGCCACCGTGGCCTTCATCGACGGCCCCCTCGAGCCGCGGGGCAGGGTGACCCTGAAGCTCGAGTTCGACCCTCCCGGGGGCGAGCACCTGCTGGAGGCGTTCAACACCGGCCTCGACTGGGAGCTCCCCCTGGGCGACGGTGACGAGGACTCCGTCCTGGCCGCCAGCCCGACGACCCGCCGCGTCCGGCGAGCGGGCGGGAACCTGTTCGAGCTCCAGGACCTGCCCATCGGGCCCGTCGAGTTCCGCGTGTACATGTCCGTCATCGTGGAGGAGGAGAGGATCCACTACCGCACCCCCGCGCCCCTCCGCGTGGACGCCGCCCACGGGCGTTCCGCCCCCCACGTGCTCACGGTCCGCTGGCACCGGTGACGGGCGGGCGATTCGGCCGGAGGCCCCGGCGCTGCGGCCCCGAGCGGCGCTATCCTCTGGGCCCGGCCCCGGCGCCGAGGGCCGCCGACCGGCCCCGGCCGCCGACCTGAACCGCACGGCCCCCTTGCCCCTCCGATCCCAAGCGCTCGAGGACCGCGCCCGCTCCAGGACGCGTCCCTTCCGGAACCTCTTCGACTTCGAACCGCACTTCCTCGACGTCGACGGCCGCGCCCTCCACTACCTGGACGAGGGCACGGTCCGCGAGGGCGGGCCGGGGCCGATCCTGTGCGTCCACGGCAACCCCACCTGGTCCTTCTACTGGCGGGCGGTGGTCGAGGCCTTCCGGGAGGAGACCCGGGTCGTGGTCCCGTGCCACCTGGGCATGGGGCTGTCGGACCGGGTCGCCGGCGGCGTCCGCCTCGCCGAGCACGTGGACGCCCTCGTCCGGCTCATGGACGAGCTCGACCTCCGCGACGTCACCCTGGCGGTCCACGACTGGGGCGGGGCCATCGGCTTCGGCGCCGCGCTCGCGCGCCGGGACCGGGTGACCCGCTTCGTCGTCACCAACACCGCCGCGTTCCCCTCGTCGTTCATCCCGCGCCGCATCGCCCTGTGCCGCGTCCCGCTCCTCGGGCGCGCCGCGGTGCAGGGGGCCAACGCCTTCGCGGGCGCGGCCACCCGGATGACGACGGTGCGCCCCCTGTCCGCCGAGGTGCGCCGCGCGCTCCTCGCCCCCTACGGGACCTGGAGCGAGCGGGAGCAGACCTGGCGCTTCGTGGCCGACATCCCCATGCGCGAGTCCCACCCGTCGTGGGGCACCCTTGCGAGCGTCGCCGACGGGCTCGAGGGCCTCCGTGGGCTCCCGATGGAGGTGGTGTGGGGCATGCAGGACTGGTGCTTCACCCCGCTCTTCCTCGCCGGTTGGGAGCAGCGCTTCCCCGACGCCGGCGTCACGCGCCTGGACGACGTCGGGCACTACGTGATGGAGGACGCGCCGGAGGCCGTGGTGCAGGCCATCCGCCGGGTCCGGCAGCAGGGCGCCCCAACTGCGGGGGGCGCCGCGTGAGCGACGCGCCCGCCGCACCGGTGGCCCACGGCGCCGCCGACCCCTTCGGCGCCCTCGGCGGGGTGCCCGAGCGGGTGAACATCGCGGGCTTCCTCCCCGAGGGCGCCGCCGCTCACCCCGGGGCCTCCGCGGTCGTCTCGCCGGCCCGGGGCGGCGAGGGGTGGCACGTGCTCACCTACGGCGACCTAGAGTCGCGGTCGAACCGGATCGCCGCGGGGCTCGCGGCCGAGGGCGTCGAGAAGGGCATGCGGGTGTGCCTCTTCGTGCGGCCCGGCGCGGACCTGATCGCCATCACCTACGCGCTGTTCAAGCTCGGCGCCGTCCCCGTGCTCGCCGACCCGGGCATGGGCCGGGAGCGCCTCCTGGCCGCGGTCGAGCGCATGGCGCCCGAGGTCTTCATCGGCGTCGCCGCCGCCCACGCCGTGCGCACCCTCTTCCGCGCGCCGTTCCGCTCGGTGCGCGTCTTCGTGACCGTCGGCCGCCGCCTGGCCTGGGGCGGGACGACCCTCGCGAGGCTCGAGCGCGCGGGGTCCCCCGAGCCCGTCCTCGAGGACACCCACCGGGACGACCCCGCCGCCATCCTGTTCACCAGCGGCAGCACGGGCCCCCCGAAGGGCGTGCTCTACACCCACGGGATGTTCCACGCGCAGGTGAGCGCGCTCCGGGCCCTGTACGACTTCGAGCCGGGGGAGGTCGACCTCGCCTGCTTCCCCCTCTTCGCCCTCTTCGACATCGCCTTCGGGATGACCAGCGTCTTCCCGGACATGGACGTGACCCGGCCCGCCCGCTGCGAGCCGGAGAGGATCGTGCGGGCCATCCAGGAGTGCGGCGCGACCACCGCCTTCGGCTCGCCCGCCATCTGGCGTCGGGTGCTCCCCCACTGCCGGGAGCAGGGGATCAAGCTCCACGGGCTCCGCCGCCTGCTCATGGCGGGCGCGCCCGTGCCGCCCGCCCTGATCCAGGACGCCCACGCGGTGCTCTCCCTCGACGCCGACGTCCACACCCCCTACGGCGCGACGGAGTCCCTGCCCGTGGCGACGATCGCCGGACGCACGGTGGTGCCCGGGCTCCTCGAGCCCCTCAGGAACGGCGCCGGCACCTGCGTGGGGCTGCCGAGCCCCGCCATCCAGGTCCGGCTCATCGGCATCACCGACGAGCCCATCGAGCGCTGGAGCGACGACCTCGCCCTGGGGCTCGGCGAGGTCGGTGAGGTCTGTGTGCGCGGCCCGGTGGTCACCCGCGAGTACGCGGAGGACGAGGGCGCGACCGCGGGCGCCAAGATCCCGTGCGACGACGGGACCGTCTGGCACCGCATGGGCGACGTGGGCCGGTTCGACGGCGAGGGCCGGCTCTGGTTCATGGGCCGCAAGTCCCACCGCATCGAGACCGAGCGCGGGGTGCGCATGCCGGTGCCCCTCGAGAACATCTTCAACCAGCACCCGCGGGTGGCGCGCACCGCGCTGGTGGGCGTCGGCCCCCCCGGCGAGGAGGTCCCCTTCTGCATCGTCGAGGCCCTGCCCGGCGAGCACCCGAAGAGCGACGTGATGACCCAGGGGTTCATCATGCAGCTGCGTGAGATCGGCCGGAAGGCCGCCCGCTCCGCGGACATCGAGCACTTCCTCTTCCACCCCGCCTTCCCCGTGGACCCGCGGCACAACGCCAAGATCCACCGGGAGGAGCTGAAGCTCTGGGCGGAGCGGGAGCTCGCGTGACCGGCAGCGCCCTGGTCACCGGCGGCGGCGGCTTCCTCGGCGGCGCCATCGTCGACGCCCTGCTGGCGCGGGGGGACCGAGTGGCGAGCGTCTCCCGGGGCGAGTACCCCGAGCTCGAGGCCCGCGGCGTGGAGACCCTGCGGGCGGACCTCGCGGACGACCCCGCGGACCTCACGGAGCTGCTCCGGCGGCGCGAGGTCCGCACCGTCTACCACTGCGCCGCCCGGCCCGGGGTCTTCGGACCCGCGGCGGCGTACGAGCGCGCGAACGTGGACGCGACCGCGCGGGTCCTCGACGCGTGCCGCGCCGCGGGCGTCCCGCGGCTCGTGTTCACCTCGTCCCCGAGCGTCGTCTTCGGGGGCGGCGATCACGTGAACGCCGGGCCGGACCTGCCGTACCCGGCGCGACACCTCGCCCACTACCCGCGCACGAAGGCCGAGGCGGAGCGGATGGTCCTGGCCGCGAACGACTCGAGCCTGGTGACCGTGGCGTTGCGGCCCCACCTGGTCTTCGGACCCGGCGACCCGAACCTCGTGCCGCGGCTCCTCGCGCGGGCCGACGCGGGCCGGCTCCGGATCGTGGGCGACGGGACCAGCGAGGTCAGCCTGACCTTCGTGGAGAACGCGGCGGCGGCTCACCTGGCCGCGGCCGACGGCCTCGCGGGCGGCGCCGCCGGCCTCCCGGGCCGCGCGTTCTTCGTCAACAACGTGGAGCCCGTGAGGCTCTGGGCCTGGATCAACCGGGTGCTCGAGGGCACCGGCCGCGCGCCGGTCACCCGCCGCGTCCCGGCCTCGGTGGCCCACGCCGCGGGGGCCGCGCTCGAGCTCGCCTTCAGCGCGCTGGGCCGCTCGCAGGAGCCCCCCATGACCCGCTTCGTCGCCCGCCAGCTGGCGACGTCGCACTCGTACGACATGGCGCCCTTCATCGAGGCCTGCGCCGGCCGCTACCGGGAGGTCGTCTCGCTGGACGAGGCGACCGAGCGCACGATCTCCTGGGCCCGGGGCCTCGAGCCGAGCTGAACCGAGGCCGCTCGGCCTCGGGCGGGATCAGCGGGACGTCACGCGGACGCCGCCCGTGGGGCTCGAGGGGCCAGTGCGGCCCGCTCGCTCAGGCGCCGTCCGGCCGGAGCCCGCTCACGCTGCGCAGCACGTCGAGGTCGTCCTCGTGGCTGTGGGTGAAGCCCATGGCCCGCTCCGCCGCGACGGTCTCCGGGGTCCGGAAGGCGATCACGTAGGCGCGCCGCCAGCGCTCGCTGACGTTGCCGCCGGAGCCGTGGACGACCCGCTCGCGGAACGCGAGGGCCTCCCCTCGCCGGAGGGGCACCTCCACGATGGCGGGGTCCCCCTCCTCCACCTCCGCCACGAGCGTGTGGGACTCGTCGCGGTCCCCGGTGAGGGGCCGGTGCGGGCGCAGCTCGGGCTCCAGGTGGCTGCCGCGGACGAAGCGCAGGCACCCGTTCGCCGCGTCCACGTCGTCCAGCGCCAGCCAGAGGGTGACCGTCTCGGGCGCGGGCGTCGCCGGCCAGTAGGCGAGGTCCTGGTGCCAGTGGAAGACCCCGCGGGGATGCCCGGGGGGCTTGGCGACCAGCTGGTCGTAGTCCAGGGTCGTCGCCGCCGGCAGCAGGCGCGCCGCCACCTCGGCGGCGAGCTGCTCCCAGGGGTTGCCGGCGAACGCCGGGTGATGGCGGCTGGGGAGCATGACGTTGACCACGTCGAAGTCCTCCGGGCGCGCGCCGTAGTCCCCGGCCATGTCGCAGTAGTCGCGCCCCGGCACCTCGATCTCCCGACGGACGAAGCGCATGTACGTCTCCGTCAGCGCGTCGAGCGCCCGGTCGTCCAGCAGGCGCGGGATGCGCA
>JASFWR010000042.1:0-15123 GCA_050049155.1 Planctomycetota bacterium
AGAACGCGGGCCGGCCCCTCCGCCGTTCGGCGCTCCCTGCTATCGTCGGAGGGAGCCTCGAGGCGCCGCAGTGAGCCCTGAGCGCGATGGTGATGGACGCCCCTGAACGGAACTACGAGCGCCTGAAGGCGGAGCTCACCTTCGGGGACCCGGCGACCAACACCGAGCACCAGAAGCGCAAGGCCAAGCTCCAGCGCAACGTGGTCCCGCTCATGCGAGTGGGCCTCCTGTTCGCCGGCGTGGTCTTCGGGAGCGCGCACAACCGGATCGTGTTCGGCGAGGCCTGGAGCCCGGCGCTCACCAGCTTCACCATCGCCAGCGCGGCCTACTCGCTCGGGACCTACCTGATCCTGCTGGCCTTCTACCGCCCGGATCGGTGGTTCAACCCGGCAAAGATCTTCATCCGCACCGACATCCTGATGGCGACGATGTTCGTCGTGGTCACCGGCGGCGCGGCGAGCTGGTTCTTCTTCGTGCCCTGGCTCCGGGTCTCGGACCAGGTCACGGCCGGGGTGCGGCGCTGCGGCGAGATGGTGGTCCTGTGCCTGCTCGCCCACGTCAGCGCGGTGGCCCTGGGCGAGGCGTGGCTCGGGTACGAGGCGGACCTCCCCCTCGAGGCGCTCAAGGTCGGCAGCTGCTTCGCCATCGCGCTCCACGTGGCCCTCACCAGCCGCATCGCCGAGCGCATGCGGAACAGGGCCCGCGCGACGGTGGCGCTCGCTCGGGAGGCGATCCAGGAGCTCCAGGAGCAGTCGCAGGAGCTGGACCAGGCCCGCCAGGGGGCGGAGAGCGCCTCCCAGGCCAAGGGGCTGTTCCTCGCGAACCTGAGCCACGAGTTCAGGACGCCGATGAACGGGATCATCGGGATGACCGAGCTCGCCCTCGACACGGACCTGCAGCCCGCTCAGGAGGAGTACATCTCGACGGTCCAGCGGTCGGCGCGCAACCTGCTCCACATCGTCAACGACGTCCTCGACTTCTCGAAGATCGACTCCGGGGGCATGCAGTACGAGGAGCTCCCGTTCTCCCTGCGCGGGTGCGTGCGGGACGCGCTGGTCCTCACGGCGGTGCAGGGCCCGACCTCCTCCATCGAGGTCACCTGCGACATCGAGGAGTCCGTCCACGACGAGGTGGTCGGGGACGAGAGCCGGCTGAGGCAGGTGTTGGTGAACCTCCTGAGCAACTCCCTGAAGTTCACCCCGGAGGGCTACGTGCGCCTGGCGGTGTCGCCGGGCGAGCACGAGGGGGAGCTCGCGTTCCTGGTCGAGGACACCGGCGTCGGCATCCCTCCCGAGAAGCTGGAGACGATCTTCGACGCCTTCACCCAGGCGGAGGAGTCCACCACCCGCCGCTTCGGCGGCACCGGCCTCGGCCTGGCGATCTCCCGGGACCTCTGCGTCGGCATGCGCGGGAGGATGCGCGTGGAGAGCGAGGTCGGCGAGGGGAGCCGGTTCCACTTCCACCTCCCGCTGCCCGCCCCCGAGTCCCCCACCGGGGAGGGCGCCGAGACCGGCCCCCTGGTGGAGGCTGCCGCAGGGCGGTCGATCATCCTGCTCTCCGCCCAGGAGCACGCCAGCGCGTCGATCGCCAGCCGGCTCCGGGCCTGGGGGCTCGAGCCGATCCGTTGCGCCGACGCGGCCGCCGCGCGCGCCGCCATCGAGCGCCTGGACGGCCCGCCGCTGGCCTGCATGTCCGACGCCAGGCTCGCCCCCCACCAGCTCCTGCTCGTGGACAGCAGCCTGTCGGCCCTCGGCGAGGTGCCCTGGATCCTCCTCCAGTCGGGCGAGGCCGCCGCCGACGGCGTGTTCCCGCCGGGTCGAAGCACGAACCTGCTCCTCCCGATCGTCGGCCCGGAGCTCCGGCACGCCCTGCGAGCGATCCTCTCCGGCAGCGCGTCTCGGCCCGACACGCCCCCTGCCCGCCCGGCCGCTTCGAAGGCGCTGCGGACCGCGCGCCCCCTGCGCGTCCTGCTCGTGGAGGACGAGCCCGTCAACCAGCGGGTCGCACAGTTGCTCCTCCGCTCCTGGGGCCACGAGGTCGACCTCGCAGGGAACGGTCAGGTGGCCATGGAAGCCTCCGCGGAGGGCGGCCACGACGTGGTCCTCATGGACGTCCAGATGCCGGTCATGGACGGGCTCACAGCCACCAGGCGCATCCGCCAGCGGGAGCGAGAGACGGGAGCGGAGCCCCTGACGATCGTCGCGATGACGGCCAACGCCACGCCGGAGACGGCGGCGGAGTGCGTCTCGGCCGGGATGGACGGCCGGATCCTGAAGCCCATCGACCGCGCGGAGCTGTTCGAGCACCTGGAGACCCTCGGGGCCGAGCTCGGCGCGTGACCGCCGCCTGCGGGGGCCGCGGCGCATCCGCGGCGGCCGGTCGGGCGATTGGGAGGGCATGCGGAAGTCCCTCCTCGCCCTGCCCCTCCTCGCGGTGGGCGCCTTCTTCGCCTGCGCCCCCACTCGCCCCCTCGCCACCGTCCCCAGCGTGGACCTCGAGCGGTTCATGGGCGACTGGTACGTCCAGGGCCACATCCCCGTGGGCTCGGAGGCGGACGCCCACAACGGCGTGGAGTCCTACGCCCTCGCCGACGACGGCCGGATCCTCACGAGCTACGTCTTCCGTGAGGGGGCCTTCGACGGGGAGCTCGAGGTCATGGAGCCCGTCGGCTTCGTCAAGGACCAGGAGACCAACGCCGAGTGGGGCATGCGGATCATCTGGCCCTTCCAGGCCCAGTACCTGATCGCGCACCTGGACGACGCCTACTCGGAGACGATCATCGCTCGGGCACGGCGGGACTACGCGTGGATCATGACCCGTGAGCCCGAGATCACGGACGAGCGCTTCGCGGCCCTCGTGTCTCGACTCGAGCAGATGGGCTACGACGTCTCGGAGGTCCGCCGCGTGCCCCAGCGCTGGCCGGACCCGGAGCACCCGGTGAGCGACGCGGGTGGGGACCTCGCGCGCTTCACCCGAGCGCGCTGACCGGCGCGGCCACAGGCCGCCGCGCGGCCAGGCGGGGCCAGGCGGCGGCGAACGCGAGCAGGAGGAGGAACCACCCGCCCCCGCCGAGGACCCGCCGCCAGTCGGGGGGGCCGGGCACGACGACCGCAGCGCAGCCGCCGCCCTCGACCTCGTCGCCTCCGGTGTAGGTGAAGCCCGCCGTGATCACGGACGCCTGCCCGGTCTCGGGGTCCCGGACCATCACGTCCTTCGCCCCCGGGGAGCCCGGCGGCGTGACGAAGCGCAGGGTCCCCTCGTCCACGAACTCGGCGGCCACGGAGACCCCGCCGGCCCCGGTGGACGGGTCGACCCCGATGACGAGCTGATCGCCCGGTTCGAAGCCCGCGCCGCTGAGGACGACGGTGTCTCCCCCGGCGTGATCGCCGCTGCGGGGCGAGAGGGCTCCGGCCACCGGGTCCTGCTCCATCACGAAGGAGTACGCCAGCTCCGCCGAGGCCCCGTCCGGAGAGGTGAGCTCGAGGACGTACGGCCCGCCCAGCGCGCCCGGGGAGGTGAGGACCTCGATCCGCGTCGGCGAGGCCACGGAGACCTGGGTCTGGACGATGCCGCCGATGGTGACGACGCTGCCTGGCACGAAGTTCTCGCCGGCGAGGCGGACGACGGTCCCCCCCGCCACGCTCCCCACCTCGGGGAAGGCGCTGTGGAGCACGGGAGGCGCGCTCACGTGGAACGCGTCGTCCGCGCGCCCCTCGACGCCCGAGGGATCGATGACGACCACGTCGTGCGTGCCGGCGACCGTCTCCGCGGTCTGGAGGGCGATCGTCTCGCCGTCGAGCACCGTGCAGCCGCCAGCGACCCCGTCCACGTAGACCCGGTCGCCGATGACCACCCGGGCGCCGCGGCGGAAGCCCGTCCCCGTCACTGTCACGCTGTCTCCGCCGGCGGGGTCCCCGCTGCCGGGGCTGACGCCCGTCACCCCGGGGTCGGGCGGGGTCACCTCGAGCCCGCCCACGAGGACGTCCCTGGCCCCGCTCGACGAGGTCACGGTGAGGTCGAAGTGTCCGGGGGTGGCGTCCGAGGGGACCGTGACGTCCACGAACACGCTCGACCCGAACCAGATCACGTTGGAGAGCGCCACGTGGGGGTCGCTGGCCACCAGGGAGGAGCCCGCGGTGAGCCCCACCCCGCCGATCGACAGGCTCGAGGTCTCGCCGGCCACGACCCGGAGCGGGTAGCGGTCGGTGGCCCGCCCGAGCCGGATCGACACGTCGTCGGCCACGAGGGCGGTCCCGATGGACGCGGTGCCCGTGCCGGAGACCTCGACGGTGGCGAGCACGCCCGCCTCGAAGTCGGTGGCGACCGTCTGGCCGCCGCCGAGGTTGGCCACGGAGACGGGTTGGTCCAGGGGATCGGCGACGACCGTGTAGGTCCCGGGCGACAGCCCGCGGACCGTGAAGTTCCCCGCGCCGTCGGCGAGGGCCGCGGACGCGAGGCGTCCGCCGTCGTCACGGACCGCCACGTGCGCGCCGGCCACGCCCGAGCCGTCGCTCGCGCGGCAGACCCGGCCGCTGATGGCGCCGAACGCGCCTGCCGGGTAGATGCCCGCCAGGGCCGAGGTCTCGTCGAGGCTCAGGCTCCGGTGGAGGATCACCGTGCTGTCGACGTAGGGGAACATGGTGGCGCCGCACACGCCCGAGTGGTCGAGGCCCGCCACGTGCCCGAGCTCGTGGGCCATCACGTCCTGCACGTCGAAGCGCCCCGCCTGGCCGCTCGTGGTGAACCGGAAGTCCTTGCCGTTGAAGAGGACGTCCGCGTCGACGATGCGACCCGACGCGAAGAAGCTGACCGGCGTGATCGCGACGGTCCCGCTCCCCCCGGTGAAGAACCCCGAGGCGTTGTTCTCGTCGAAGGTCACCAGGTGGAGGTCGTCGCTCTCCCAGTCGGTCCGGGAGGTCACCCCCGTGTTCACCAGGCGGAAGGTCGTCCCCGCCGCGCTGTTCCAGCTGTCCACGGCGTTCCCGATGGCGGCCACGTGGCTGTCGTCCGAGATGTCGTCGGATCCCGCCTCCTGGATGGTGACCGAGACGGACTGCGGGGTCGCCCAGAACAGGGGGGCGCCGTTCTGCACGTAGCGGAGGCGCACGTGGGCCGTGGCCGTGGCCGCCAGCGCCGCCACCAGCGCGAGGCGGAGCAGCGGGCTCCGACGGGCGCGGTCGAGGGCGGACCTCATCGGCCGCTCGCCTCCCCGGCGCGGCGGGACTGAGCAGCGGCCTCGATCCGGCCGACGAGCTCGGCGTAGTCCACGACGTCGCGCCCGTTGACCTGCCGGGCGCGCCCGCCGCCCACGAGCACCAGGTCGCTGGCGGAGCGCACCGCGAGGCGGTCCCCGTCCCGCTCCGTCACCAGCCTGTACTTGCCCTGGCCGAGCCCCGTGGGCATCCGGAGGCCGGCGCCGGAGGGCGGACCGAGGAACAGCAGGAGGTCCTCTCCCTCGGAGACGCTCGGCATTCCCGGGAGCAGGGTCCCCCGCCCCGAGGGGAGGACGCCCCCCGGCAGGCGGACCGTGCGCGCGGGCTGATCCGCGCCCCAGAACGTCCGGTCCACCGAGAGCTCCACGTCCGTGCAGATCACCCCACCAACGTCCACCCCCGAGATCGAGAGCACGCGTCCCTCGACGACGAGGTCGGAGCGCTCGAGCACCTCCTCCACGTCCATACGGAGGGCCGTCCCGGCCAGGGGGCCAGGGTCGCCGCCCGGGGGCGTGAGGGTGATGAGGAGTCCCGCGATCGCACCCGCGAGGGCGGCGACGAGGGGCGACGGGCGCGATGCCATGGGGACCGGCACGGGCAGGGGGTCTCGGGGACGTGAGCCCTGGGGAAGGCTCTTCCTGATCTTCGGCAAGGCCCCGGAGAGGCCTTGATCGCAAGGAGGCCCACGGGGGCCGATCTCATTGCGGGCCCGGGACCTCGGCCCGCGGAGCGGGGTACGGTTCACCGTCGGCGTTCAAGGCGTCGCACCTCCCCCCCCACAGCACTGCCCTGCCCCACCGGTCTCGCGCTCCCCGGCGAACCGATCCCCCCCGATGGACGCGGAACGTCTCCTGCATCGAATGTGTCGTCGTCGAGGCCTCCCCACCTCGCGTGCGTCCGAATTGCTTCCTCTGGTCGAGCGCGCCGTCGTCTCCTCGGACAGGGTCCGGCGGAGGCTGCTGACCATGATCGACCGGAACCTCGCGCGGCGCTCCGGCGGGGACCCCAGCGCGACCCTCGAGAGCCTCGAGGCGGAGCTGGACGAGGAGGTCCTGGTCGCCGTGGCCCGGCGCGTCCACGACTGGGATCCGCCCTGGAAGCACCAGGCCACGGAGGACGGGATCTCGCCCCGGGACCTCGACCTCGGGGAGGGTGACCTCCCCGGCGGGCTCGGCGGCGGGCTCTGAAGGGGATCCTGCCGGGGCCTCTGGCGGGGCCACCTGCGAGGCCTCTGACGGTGGCGCGCCCCGGGCGCCTCCCCGATCAGCGCCGGCGGCGGCGGGTCTTCTTCTTCTTCTTGGCCATCGAGGCCTCGAGCGGCGCGGCCTTGCCGTCCGCCCCGACCACGACCTTGGCGGTCTTCGAGCCGAGGGTCTCGTGCCAGAGCGACACCTCGTGCTCACCGGGGGGCAGGCCCTCCAGGGAGAACTGCCCCTTCTCGTCGGTGATCGCCCAGTGGGTCGCGTCGGTGACCACCAGCCAGGCCTTCATCCAGGTGTGCATGTCGCACGTGACCTTGATGCGTTCGGGCTCCTCGTAGGTGCGCTCGAGGCGCTTTCCGGCCAGGACCGTCTGGTTGAGGTCCTCGTTGAGGACGGTGATGAGGTGGACGTTGTGGGACGTCTCGTCCGAGTTGAGGAAGGCCACCTTGGCGCCCTTGGGGACCACGAGCATGTGCGGCGTGAACCGGCAGCCCTTCTGATCCATCTCGTAGGCCTCCTCGGGGACCTTCACCTCGACCCCCTCGACCTTGACGCTGACCAGCACCCCGTGGAGGCCGCGGTCCTCGCCGATCACCAGGCTGAGGTCCTTCCGGTTGACCTCCTCGCCCGGCGGGCAGCACCCCGCCGCCGACTTGGCCGGCACGTCGAGGTCCTTCACCTCGGGGAGCTCACCCTCGAACTTGATGGTCCCGGTGACCTTGCCCTTGGGGGCATCCGCCGAGGCGTCGGCCGCAGGCTCCTGCCCGAGGCTGGCGCCCGCGAGCAGGACGGTGGTCAGGAGCGAGGAGGCCAGGAGGCACCCGAAGGAGAGACTGCCGATCTTCATGGGGACCATGATAGGACGAACGCGCGGGTCCGTCGCGCTCGCTTTCGACCGGCAGCTCCCCGGGCTCAGCTGACCTGGGCCACGCCCGCACGCGGGGAGACCGGGTGGCTGGCGAGCCGGCCCGGCACCGGGAGCTCGCCCACCAGCGGCGTCGCCCACTCCACGAAGGCCTCGGACACGTCGTCCGAACCCTGGATGAACTCTTCCGGAACGTGGCGCGTGGCCGCGGCGACCACCGAGAGGTCGTTGACCACGTAGACGGGCTCGTAGGCGCCGTCGGCCCCGCCGCGCTGGATCGCCAGCGAGCCGTGCTGCCGCTCCCCGGAGGTGGCGACGCGGACCGCGGCGCGGCCCACCTCGCGCGCCTCGAGCGCGTCCTGGTCGGAGACGACGCCGAAGAAGCTGCGCTGGAGGTAGCCGAAGGTGTCCGCCCGCACGCGCTTGGCCGACGGGACGCCGCTCTTGACCAGCTCCGAGAGGTGGTCGCCCAGGGCGCCGGTCCCGGACAGCTGGATGTTGCCGTGGCTGTCGACCTCGGTGCCGCGCGCGATGACGTTGCCGTCCGCGTCGTGGATGCCCTCGGAGACGGCCACGAGGCAGCGCCCGTGGGCCTGCAGCATCTCCTCCACGCGCCCGCAGAACTCCTGACGGTCGAAGACGCCCTCGGGCAGGTAGATGAGGTGCGGGCCGTCGCCCTCGTTGCGGCGCGCGAGCCGACTGGCGGCGGTCAGCCACCCGGCGTGCCGGCCCATGACGACGTTGATCTTCACGCCGCCGAGGCTGCGGTTGTCCTGATCGTCCCCCATGAACGCCTGCGCCACGAAGCGGGCCGCGGAGCCGAAGCCCGGGGTGTGGTCGCAGCCGGCCAGGTCGTTGTCGATGGTCTTGGGGACGTGGAAGAGGCGGACCTCGTAGCCGATCTCGAGCGCCGCCTCGTTGAGCAGGTGCGCCGTCTCGGCCGAGTCGTTCCCGCCCACGTAGAAGAAGTAGCGGATGTCGTGGGCCTGGAAGACGTCCAGGACCCGGCGGCAGGCCTCGGGCGTGGGCTTGCGGCGGACCGACCCCAGGGCGGCGGCGGGGGTCATGGCGACCCGCTCCAGCTCCTCCCGGGACTCCCGGCCCAGGTCGATCAGGCGTTCCTCGATGATGCCCTCGATCCCGTTCAGGGCGCCGTAGACGCCCGTGATGTCGGGGTGCTCGATGCAGCTCTCCACGAGCCCGACGAGGCTCTGGTTGATGACTGCGGTGGGGCCGCCGGACTGGCCGATGAGCGCGTGGCCACGGAGTTGGGACATCTTCGGGTTGGGAAGGAGACGGTCGGGGCAGGGTGGACCGGCGGAGGCCGGCCCTCGAATCGCCGGAAGTGTAGGCCTCCCTCCTTACATGGCAAACACGCAAAAGTGGTTCTGGTGGTTGCCGACGGAGGCGTTCGTCCCTAATCTTCCCACCTCGATCGGGGATCGCCCCCCGGCCGAGACTGACAAGCTGAAGACGTCCGCGGCAATGTGCCACGGCGTCGCGTGATGGAGCCCGGGTGGCGGAATTGGTAGACGCGCCAGACTAAGGATCTGGTGGGGTAAAACCCGTGCTGGTTCGATTCCAGTCCCGGGCACCACCCTCCCCCCCACGGGGTCGAGCGGTGGTGCTCCTCACGCGAACAGCGAGGGAGCGAGGCTCCCGAATGAAGACCCCGACTCTGGAGATTCCGACTCGGGCGAGAGGTCGGTCCTGAGGCAACGCATCTCCGGCTCCGTCGAAGGGCGAGCGCGACGGACGCCGTGGGTCGTACGCCCCCGGAATTCCGATGCGGGAACGCAGGGCTGCGTGAGACGTCGGCGCTCGCCGGCCGCTACTCGCTGCCCAGCGGGACCCTGGCGCGCATGGAGAGCTGGAAGTCCTTCGGCGAGAGGCGGACCATCGTGAGGGCGGAGGCGATGGAGTCCAGGTACCTCTTGAGGCGCTGCACCTTCTCCAGCTCCCGCGGCATGTTCGACTCCACGACCTCGTCCGTGAAGCTCAGCAGCTGCTGATCCACCAGCGCGTCCAGGCGCTCGACGTCGTCCGCGGTGAGCTGGGTCCGCGCCCGGCCGCCGAAGGCCCTCGAGAGCACGTCCCGTTCGACCTCCCGCCGCTTCGTCGCGTAGTCGATGCTGCGTGTGATGCGGTTCTTGGCGTCGAGCTGGGCCTGGTCGCGGAGCAGGCTGCTCCCGGACGCGGGGTTCAGCCAGGCCAGCACGTTGGCGCTGGGCACCGAATCCATCAGCGAGACCTGGAAGTCACGCCGGTTGGAGAGCCGCGGGACGCTGGACCCGCGGCCGTTCCGGTTCTTCACGAGCGCGTCGATGAGGGCGTAGCGGTTCGAGATGAGCAGGTTCTCGCCGTAGATCAGCGAGGCGATGTGCCCGGTACCAGGCACGAGCTGCGACCAGAACTCCCGCACGAACAGGCCGCCGCCGATGGGCTTCTTGAAGTAGCCGGACTGCCCGGGGTTCCGCCCCTGGATCCCGATGCGCGGGCCCGCCAGCGCGATCCGCTCCCGCAGGTCCTCCAGCTTCTCCTGGTCCGACACCCAGGCCACCACCGCCCAGGCGAACACGGGAGCGCCGTCGTTGGGCGGCCCCATGTAGACCCGCTCCCCCGTGGAGGGGTCGACCTCCATGTCGCTCTCGTAGTCCCAGTCGTTGGGGCGCGCGATGAAGGCGACCCGGTCCACCAGCGAGCTGTCGAGGACCTCGATCAGGGAGGAGATGCTGTCCACCCCGATCTGCTTGAGCGCCTCCTCGAAGTTCCTCCGCGCCGCGGGCTCGATGGCCTCCACGACCATCTCGAAGAGCGTGGCGATCGGCCCCCGCACGTAGACGAACAGGGTGCTGTCGTCGGGCGCGAAGCGCGCGACCTCCAGCACCTCGTCGTGGTCGAACCCCTTGAAGCGGTACACGCGCTCCTGGGCCGCGGTCATCCGCTCCGACGAGAAGTCACCGCTGAGGTCCACGTCGACGCCGCGGTCGAAGTCCACGACGCCGAGCACCCTCCGGACGGCGTCCAGGGGAAGCAGGCGAGCGAGGAAGGCCGGCGCGAAGCGCTCGTCCTCCCGATCCAGCAGCCCCTCGCCCAGGCCGTAGGACTCGCGCAGCTGCCGCACGTCGAACTGCAGCTCGAAGTCCCGCTGGAGGGAGTCGCGGTCGACGGTGAGGATCGAGTCACCGTAGGGCGCGGCGAGGAGGAGGGAGTCCTTCGAGCCCGTGGCCTCGAGCTGCACGGCGCGCTCCACGAGGTCGCGCGACGTGCCGACCACGGCCACGTCCTTGAGCCGAGTGAGGTGCAGCGGGCGAGCCAGCTGCGGGGAGCTGATCGTCTTGACGGCGCCCTGGTCCTCGACGGTGATCCCCTGGGCGTCCAGCCCGAGGAGCCCCGGGTGATCCAGGGCGGACACGGCGCCCCGCCCCCACATGGAGAGCCGCGCGTACGCGGCCCACTCCGCGTCCGCGAAGGAGCGTCCGGTGAAGTTCGCGGCCACCGCGAGGTCCTCACCGCCCGCCACGTCGAGCACCTCGAGGCCCGCGGGGAGCTGGGAGAGCTGGGCCCGGACGTCCGCGAGCACCGCCTCGACCCGGTTCTCCCGCTCGAACTCCGCCCACTCCGGCGAGTCCATGAGCGTCTGGAACCCCTCGTTCCCCTCCAGCTCGTCCAGGACGTCCAGGCGGGGGAAGCCGTCGAACGCGGACCGGAGCTCGGCCCGGGCCACGTAGACGTCCACGTCCCGGGGGATCAGGCCGGCCACGTCGGCGTTGAACCGCCCCTCGAAGGGGGAGAAGAACAGGGTCGTGAACGAGAAGTACCCGACGAACGACAGCAGCAGCAGGACGATGCAGCCCAGGCGGAGGGCGCGCTTCTTGAGGGTCATGGGCGGGTCGGGCGGGCGGAGGGGCGGGCCGGGTCGGGAGAATCTACGACCGGGCCCGGCCGTGCTTCCCCGATTTCAGGTCGAGATTCGTGCCGCGGAGGCCTCTGGATGGGCACCATCTGGCCCTCCCTTCCAGAGGTCCCCCCCATGCAACTGAGCCAGCGCGTAGGCAGCCTCAAGGGCTCCGTCACCCTCGCCCTCGCCGCCGCGGCCAAGGAGATGGCCGCCGCGGGCCGAGACGTCGTCAACATGGCGGTTGGCGAGCCCGACTTCGACGCCCCCCGGCTGGCCCGGGAGGCGGCGATCGCCGCGGTGAACAGCGGCGCCGTGAAGTACACCCCCGCGGCCGGCCTCGTGTCCCTCCGGCAGACCGTGGCGGACCACCTGCGGGAGACCCGCGGCGTCGACTACGGCGTCGAGAACGTCGTCATCTGCCACAGCGCGAAGCACGCCCTGAGCCACACCCTCATGGCCCTCGTGAACGACGGGGACGAGGTGCTGCTCCTCGACCCCGCGTGGAGCAGCTACTACGCGCAGATCCAGCTCGCCGGGGGCGTCGCCGTGCACGTCCCGCCGAAGCAGGACGGGAGCTGCGCGCCGGACCTGGACGCGATCCGGGCGGCGATCACGGACCGCACCGCCGGGATCATGTTCAACACCCCGAGCAACCCCTCCGGCTACGTCTGGAGCCGCGCCGAGCTCGAGGAGCTGGCGGCGATCTGCGAGGCGCACGACCTCTGGATGATCTCCGACGAGATCTACGGCCGGCTCGTGTTCGACGGCGCGGAGCACGTGTCCCCCGCCTCCCTCTCCGACGCCATGCGGGCCCGCACGGTGGTCGTGGACGGCGCGAGCAAGGTCTTCGCCATGACCGGGTACCGGATCGGCTACCTCGCCGCGAGCGAGGACCTCGCGACGGCGGTGGGCAACCTGCAGAGCCAGCTGTCGGGGTGCCCCAACTACGTCTCCCAGCGCGCCTTCGAGGCGTGCCTCACCGAGGAGCCCGAGGAGGTGGCCGAGATGATCGCCACCTTCGACCGGCGCCGCCGCCTCGTCATCGAGGCCCTCGACCGCCTCGGCCTCCGAGGCCCCCGCCCCACCGGCGCGTTCTACGCCTTCCCGGACCTGCACGAGCGCTTCGACGACCGCGGCGCGCCCGGGTTCTGCGCCGACCTGCTGGAGGCCGAGGCCCTGGCCACCGTCCCCGGGACTGCCTTCGGCGCCCCGCGCCACGTGCGGCTCTCCTACGCCGTGAGCGAGGAGCGCCTGCGCGAGGCCCTGGAGCGGTTCGAGCGCTTCCTGTCCACGCGCCCCTGAGCCGGCCGCCGGCGCCGCCGGGCGCCGCGCCGCTGGCGCAGGCCTCCCTGCGGCTCAAGCGGGGGCGATGGAGTAGACGTTCCGCGCGCCGGGGAACTCCGCGGCCGCGACCTCCTGGACCTTCAGGAGCACGTCACGATCGGGGTTGTCGCAGAGGACGTAGAACTTCCAGAGGTCCCGGTAGGAGCGCTCCAGGTCCCCCAGGCGCGGGACGCGGTCCGCGAAGTCGGAGAGGGGGCGGACGCCCTCGACCCCCGGCCACCGCACGTGGATGCGCGCCTCCTTGAGCTGCATCTCCCGCGCGGGGCAGTAGACGATCACCCGCACGTCCTGCCCGGTGGCGAAGCGCACGGTCTCCTCGATACGCCCCTCCACCAGGGACCGCGCCGCGCCTCCGCCGGCGGCGAAGAAGCGGTCGACGAGCTCCGCCTGCACTTCCTCGTTCTCGTAGGCGGGGAAGACGCAGGCCCGCTTGAACAGCCGCCGCTCGCCGAAGCGCGCGACCAGGTCGCGGACCGTGTCCCGCGTCTCCGCCGACGCGCCCTCCGACGCACGGAGGAGCACGTCGAGGATCGAGCTGTCCGTGGTCCCATAAAGGTCCCCCTCGCCGAGGACCTCCTCCCGCACGAGCAGGTCGATGGCCCGCGCCACCAGCGCGCCGGCCGCCACCTTGGCGTGGTGGTAGTACACCCGCTCGCTGAAGAAGTAGCGCGCCTCGAGCATGCGCACGATCTCGCTCAGGATGTCCTCACGGAGCAGGTCGTGCTTGGCGAGGTCGATGTAGAGGTTCCCGGTCGCCCGGTCGATCTTGAAGTAGCTGTGGACCCGCTCGTCGACCTGCAGGCGCAGGCCGGTGAAGTACGCGTCCCGCGCGAGGTAGTCGAGGATGTCCGCGGCGATGGTGCCCGAGAGGACCTGGCTCCAGTAGGGCGGGACGTCACGGCGCCCGTCGGTCCCCGGCTTCGTGAGGACGCTGAAGACCTCCTCCCGGAGCCCCATCTCCTCGAGCACGCGGCCCAGCGGGGTCTCCCGAGCGAACATGCGCTCGTAGCGGTAGGCGGAGTCGTGGCGCTCGAAGAGGGCGTCCTGGTCCTCGATGTTGTGACCGAAGGGGATGTGGGTCACGTCGTGCAGGAGCCCGGCCATGCGGATCACCCGCGCCTCCTCCTCGCCGATGGCGATCCCGCGGGCGGGGTCCAGCTGGAAGGAGAGGTTGATGGCCTCGATCATCTTCTGGGCCACGTGCACGGTGCCGATCGAGTGATCGAAGCGCGTGTGCAGGGACCCGGGGAAGACGAGGTACGCCGGCCCGAGCTGCTTGATGCCGCGCATGCGCTGCATCTCCGGCGTGTCGAGCACGCGGAGCTCCTCGTGGGTCAGGTACACGTCGCCGTGCACCGGATCCCGCATGACGCTGAAGCGCTTGCGAGCGGCCACCGGTCGACCCTCAGCCCATCAGGCCGACGGCCGCCGAGGCGACGTCGCCGGGGCGGCGGAGCATGCGGTCCACCTCGCCGAGGTGCTGCTCCTCGGTGGCGAGCATCTGCCGCGCGTACTCCTCGAGCATGACCGAGTGGCCCTCCACCTGCTTGCGGAGCTCGTTGTAGAAGTTCAGCGTCGTGCGCTCGTGCTCGAGGGACTCCTTCAGGATCGCCTCGATGTCGTGGTCGTGGGTCTCCAGGAGCGGCCCGATGGCGAGGCTCGGGTGCTCGCCGAGTTGCGTGATCATCTCGCCGGCCTGCTGGGCGTGGAGGAGCGACTCCGTCGCCTGGGCCCGGAGCCAGTCGACGATCGGCATCCGGTACGGCCCGTAGACCATGAGCGAGTAGTGCGTGTAGCGGACGACCCCCGCGAGTTCCATCTCGAGGATCTTGTTGAGGGTGACGACGACGGCTTGCTTGTCCATGGCTCGGGCTCGGCTGGGAGAGTCGGGGCCCCCATGATCGGCGCCTCCCCCGGGCCCCACAAGCCAGATCCGCGGAAGCCGCGCTCGCCCCGGGGTGCCCCGGAGGTCGGGAGTGGAGGGGCGGCGGGCGCCGCTCGGGGGGGGCCCGCTCGGGCGGACCCGGCCGGGCCGATAGGATCTGCACGTGCGCTCCCTCCACGTCGTCTTCCTCGAGCCCTGGTACGGCGGTAGCCACCGGGCCTTCCTGGACGCGTGGGCCCGCCGCTCCCGCCACCGCGTCACGGTGCACGGGCTGGCACCGCGGCACTGGAAGTGGCGTCAGGAGGCGAGCGCCTGGGAGCTCGCGCGCGCCGTGGACCCCGGGGCGCCCCCGGACGTACTCGCCTGCAGCGGGTACGTGGACGTCCCGCGGTTGCACGGGTTCCTCCCGCGAGGATGGGCCGGCCGCCCGACCCTCGTCTACTTCCACGAGACCCAGCTCACCTACCCCGAGAGCCCCGCGTCACGGGCCAGCGAGCCGGCGGCGCGCGAGGGGCGGGACCTCACCCACGGGTTCAGCAACGTCCTCTCCGCGATCCGCGCGGACCGGGCGGTCTTCAACTCCGCCCACCACCTCGACGAGTTCCGCGGGGCCGCCGACGAGGTGCTGCGCCGGCTCCCCCGCCCCTCGCCAAGGCGCGAGCTCTCGGCCGCCCTCGAGCGGGCCTCGGCGGTCCCTCCCATGCCCGAGCTCG
>JASFWR010000292.1:0-4844 GCA_050049155.1 Planctomycetota bacterium
TCGTACCACTGGCGACCATGCGACTCCCATTCACGAAGGCCCTCTCGCTCGCCCTCGCCCTCTCCGCGTCCGCGTGCCATCCCTCTGGCCAGCG
Source organism: Planctomycetota bacterium (assembly GCA_050049155.1). Lineage (GTDB taxonomy): Bacteria > Planctomycetota > UBA1135 > UBA1135 > Saltatorellus. The sequence goes on from JASFWR010000292.1 coordinate 95, forward strand.
GCTCTGCACCCTCGAGGTCGCGCAGGAGGGGCGAGTGGTCTTCGACAGCAAGTTCGACGTCAGCGACAGCAAGGGGATCGCGGCGATCTGGGACGAGGCCGGGGAGATCCCGTTCTCCACGAACCTCGCCAGCCCGGAGGCCTTCTCGTTCCCCGAGCCCACGCGCGCTCACCTCGACGGAGAGGTCGCGGTTCGGATCCTCCACGGCGACGTCCTCGACGAGGTCACCCTCGAGAGCCTCGACCTCGTCCGGAGCGACGGGGAGGCCACGGACTGGCGCCTCCCGCGCGAGGAGATCCTGCGCGCGAAGGCGGCCGCCGGCCTCTGATCGCCCTCGGGCCCCCGACATCGAGGATCCCGAATCTCGAGGGTCCCCAGACCAGGGGACTCGGACCAGGAGACCCCTCTCGAGGCCCTCAGACCTCGAGGACCTCGGCGCCCTCCGCGCCCGCGACCTCGGGGTCCCGGAGCCAGGCGAGCGCGCAGCGGACGTCGCCGGGGGCCAGCCCGAAGAGGGCGCAGACCGCGGCGCGGTACGCGGCCATCTGCTCCCCGTGGGACGCGCGGACCTCCTCGGCGGACGAGGCGCGGTCGGTCTTGTAGTCGATGACCTCGGCCCGGCGGACGGCGCCGTCCTCGCGGTGGAGCACGAGCCGGTCGATGATCCCGCGCCACCTCACCGGAGCCCCGTCGGGGCCGGCGACCTCCACCTCGAAGGTGCGCTCGTTGTGGACCGTCGCCTCGCCCTGCGGCCGGGCGAGGAGCGCGCGCAGGGCGTCGGACGCGACCGCCTGCCGGTAGCGGGCGAGGGCGTCATCCACGAGGTCGGGGTCCTCGCCGCCGGCCGCGTCGACCAACCGCCCGACGGCCGCCCGGAGGGCCGCCTCGTCCCGGGCCTCGTCCTCGATCCAGCCGACGTCCTCGAACAGCCCGTGCACCAGCGTGCCGAAGCGTGCCCCCTTGCCGCTCCCGCCGCCCAGCATCGACCGGACTGACTCGACGGCGTGCCCCGCGGCGCTGGGCGCGCGGAGCGCCGGCTCGGCGGGCGCGGGCGCCAGGGCCAGCGCCGTCTCCTCGATGAGCTCGTCGGGGCCCTCCTCCTCCGACGGCGCCCAGTCGTCCGTGGAGCTCGGGTGGCTCCAGACCTCCTCGAAGTCGTCCTCGAGCGTGAGCTCACCCACCACCTGGGCGCCGAAGGCCTCGGCGACCATGCACCCGTGGCTGAGCGTGGGCGTCTTCTTCCCGGGCGCCGCCAGGATCAGGTCCACCGAGTGCACGGCGCGGGTCAGGGCCACGTAGAGCCCGGACAGTTCGTCCACCATCTGGCGCTCTTTCTCGGCCTCGTACATCGCCTCCAGCTCGGGGAGCTGGGCCGCCACGTCCGCCCTGGGAGCCACCGTCGCCACGCGCGGCGCGGCGACCTCCGACTCGGCCTGCATCAGCACCCCCTTCGGCGTCAGCCGCAGCTGGCGCCCGAGCTCCGGCAGCACCACCGCGTCGAACTCGAGGCCCTTGGAGGCGTGGATGGTCATGACCTTGACCCGCGCCTGGGAGGGGTCGGGGACCCGCTGGCTGCGGACGTGGTCCGCGAAGTCCGCGGGCCGGAGCCCGGGGCGGCCGTCGTGAGCCTCCGCCAGGTCCACCAGCTGCTCCAGGCGGCGCAGGTCCCAGGCGCTCGCCCCGTCCGTGAGTCGCCCCATGCGCGCCCGGAAGAACGCCCCGTACCCGCCGTGGAGGAGCTCCTCCCGGAGCTCGGCGGAGGCCGCCGCCGCGCGCTCGCGCGCCGCCTCGGTCCCGGCCTCGGCCGGGTCGAGCCCGAGGACCTCCCCGAAGGGCGAGCGGGCGACCTGGAGCGCGGCCATGCCGTCGCCCGGGTGATCGGCCAGCTGCAGCAGCCCCAGGAGCCACGTCACCGGGAGCGAGTCGGTCAGCGGGTTACCGCCCTCGTCGCTCGCCTCGATGCCCAGCTGGCCCAGGCGGAAGCGCAGGGTCGGGATGAGCTTCGCGGTCCGCACGAGCACGGCGATCTTCGCGCCGGGGTGCCGCTCGTGGATCGCGCGCACCCGCTCGACCGCCAGGTCGACCGCGGGGTCCAGGGGCTTCTCCCCCTGCTCCTTGTCGTGCGCGCGGACCTGCCACACGTGCGCCTCCCCGGGGAGCTCGCGCTTGGCCACGTGGGCGTCGAAGTTCTCGCTCCACTGCGCCGCAGCCTGTCGGACGGCCGCGCGCTTCTCACCCGCGAGGGCCGCGCGCCCCACGATGCCGTCGAAGACGTCGTTCACGACGTCGAGGATCACCTCCGACGAGCGCCAGTTCTCGGTCATGTCCTCGCGCTGGAGGCTCGGGTGCCGCTCGTCCATGCGGGACAGCAGCCTGGGCTCGCCGCCGCGCCACCCGTAGATGGACTGCTTGACGTCCCCCACGCAGAAGAAGCTCGACTCCTCGCTGCCGTCGGCGATCACCTCCTCCGCGAGGGGGAGCAAGAGGCGCCACTGCAGCGCCGAGGTGTCCTGGAACTCGTCGAGGAGCAGGTGCGAGAGCCGCGCGTCCATGCGGAAGCCGAGCGCCTGCCGCCAGGCGTCGGGGTCCTCTCGGGCGGGCCCGCGCTCCAGCGCGAGGGAGAAGTCCTGGAAGCGGTAGACGCCCCACTCCGCCCGGAGCGCATCCTCGGCCCGCGAGTACTTGGAGAGGAACGAGCCCATGGCCCGGTTCCGGGCGAGGAGCTCGTCCACCGCGTCCTGGCCCGCCTTGCGTGCGAGCCCCTGGATCGCCTCCGCGATGTCCTCCGGGATCGCAACCCGCGCGAACTTCTCCTCCCCCGAGACGACCCGCTGCACCAATGAGTTGTCGAAGAACGCGCGGTCGATGGACTCGCGCCCGTCCCCCACCAGCTCCCGGAGCTTGTCCAGGGCGTTCGCGAACACCTTGTTCGGCTCCCCCCTCGCGGTCCTCGGCCCCTCGCAGGTGTGCAGGAACCGCACGTCGCGCTCGACCTCCTCCTCGGCGATCGCAGGGAGCGGCTCCAGGGCTTCCCAGGCCTCCGGCTCCGCCTGCGCCGCGGCGTTCTCCGCCTCGGACACGGCGTCGAGGAGCGCCGACTGCGCCTTACGAGAGGCGCCGCCCCGCACGAGCGCCCGCAGGAGCTCCAGGCGCTCGGCGTCGTCCAGCCCCTCGAGGACCCGGGCCACGACCTCGGCCGTGATCCCCGTCTCCTCCACCGGGTCGCCGATCCGCCACTCGGGGGAGATCTCGAGCTCCATGGCGAAGAGCTGGGACAGGCTGATGAAGAAGGCGTCGAGGGTCTGGACGCGGAAGCGCTCGACCTGCCGCACGAGGCGTGCGAGGGTCGCCTCGCACTCGGCGGCGTCGAGGCGGTCGCGATGGGGCTGCACGGCGCGGGCCGCCTCGAGGAGGAAGTCCCTCGCCTTCACCCCGTCCGCGTCGTCCCCGGCCCCCTCGCAGAGCCGCGCCAGCACCCGGTCCAGGATCTCCCCCGCGGCCTTCCGGGTGAAGGTGGCGGCGAGCACCGACCGGGGCTCGACCCCGGCGATGAGGAGCCCGGCGAAGTGGTTGGCGAGGCGGAACGTCTTGCCCGTCCCCGCGGAGGCGAGCAGCAGCTGGCGCCGACGTCGCACCGACTCGTCGGTGCCGAAGAGCTCGGTCTGACTCATGCGCGCTCCCCCTCCTCCTCGTCGTCCGAGCCGCGGTCGGGCTCGTGGACGAGGCCCACGCCCAGCAGCTCCAGCTCGATGGGGAGCATGAACTTGGTCTTGGCCCGGCCGAGGTCGTGGACCTTCCCGGCCCGCACCCCGCGGACCACCCCGCGCGCGCACTCGAGCGCGTCGTCGATGTCCTCGCGGGCCCAGGCGTCCTTGCCGCCCACGAGCTTGAGCTCCACCTGCGTCCCGTCGCCGGGGAGGTTGACGTAGCCGAGGCCCGGCACGACCCCCTTGCCCACCAGGGGCTCCACCATGTGCGCGTAGAGCGGGAGCTGGAGGTCCCGCCACTCGCCCCTGTTGTTGCGGTGGACCGTGGCCGGAGCCTTGCTGTCGTGGCTCGTCTTGTAGTCCAGCACGCGCCAGAGCCCGGTCTCCGCGTGCTGCTCGATGCGGTCGATCTTCCCGCGGATCCAGGCGGGCGCCTCGCCCGCGCCCATGTCCAGCCGCGCGCAGCCCGCGCGCCCCGCCTCCACGTCCCCCTCGGGGCTCCACTCCGCGTGGCGCATCCGCCAGCCCGCGCGCACCTCGCCCACGTGCCAGCGGGCGAAGCTCGCGAGCCGGAGCCGCAGCTGGTCGAGCTGGACCTGCACCGCCGGCATGACCGCGGTCGGGAAGCGCTGGGCCGCGTGGCGGTCGAGGCGGCCCTGCAGGAACGCCTCGACCTGCTCCAGGTCCTCCGAGACCCGCAGCGCCTCGTCCCGCCCGAGGTCCTCGAGCACGTCGTGCGCCAGCGTCCCGAAGCGGAGGGCGTCGAGCTCGCCGACCCGGTCGTCCACGGCCTCGAGGCGCAGCACCCGCTGGAGGTAGTAGAGCAGGGGCGAGTCCAGGTAGGCCTTGAAGGAGGTCACCGCGAAGCGGTCCTGGGGCTCGGGCGCCGCGACGATCGGCGGGAGCGCCGCGGCCACGTCGCGGTCCCCCGCCTCGACCGGCGCGAAGGCGCGGGGCCTCAGGGCGTGCCGCACCCGCTCCGCCACGTCGGCGTCGCCGGAGCGGAACGCGAGCCGGCTCGGGAAGAGCGGGTCGTTCTCCCG
>JASFWR010000293.1:0-4839 GCA_050049155.1 Planctomycetota bacterium
GTAGCGCTGGCGGAGCGCGTTGAGCACGGTCTTCATCCGCTCCGAGCCAATCAGCTCGGAGGAGTTCTTCGGCTGCGCGCCGGCGCTCATGACCGAGAGGCCCTTCACGGAGGTCCTCCGGATCGCCGCGCCGATGGCCAGGCTGCCCGTCAGCACCTCGGTGAGCCCCTGGCGACGGGGGAGGTCCAGGTAGCGCTCCATGGAGGGCTCGTGGAGGTCCGCGTCCACGACCAGCACTTGGATCCCGGGGAGCTCGCAGAGGGCCAGCGCCAGGTTCAGGCAGGCCACGGACTTGCCCTCGCCGCTCAGCGCGCTGGTCATGACCAGCGTGTGCGAGGCGCCGTCCGGGTTCATGGCGTGCACCGCGTTCCGGAGGGAGCGGAACTGCTCCGCCACCTGGCTGCGGGGGTTCACGTGGACCGCGAGCTCCTCGCGACGGATCGGGATCCCGCTCGCCTCGTCGGCGGGCGCGGGCTCGAGGCGGACGATGTTCTTGCTGGGAGCCATGGTCGGGGTCTCGTGTACTTGATCGACTCGGGCGACGGAAGGCCCGAAGTCGAATCCGCGCTCGCCCTCGATTATCCCCGATTTCCGGGCTCAGCGCGGCGGAAGTGGTGCCGAGAGCCGCTCGAGGTCTCTGGGTGGGAGCGGCGGGGCGGGCGGCCAGTCCTCGTCCAGGAACAGGTCCGCCAGCGGGTGGGAGCCCATGGTCGCCACCCGGCGCAGCTCCCCGGAGAAGCGCTCGGAGAGGTCGTCCCGCCGTGCCCGGTCGAGGGCCCGGCAGGCGGCCTCCGCGGCCTGCCTCAGGGTCATGATCGACCCGGCGGGTCCGCGGGAGCGCAGCTCGAGGGCCTCGACCAGGGATCCCTGGAGGGTCTCCAGGGCGAGTTCCCCAACGCGGGGATCCCCCACCACCGCCGCGAGGTCGAGCCACGCGGACTCCACCGCGGCGGGGTCGTCCCGCTGCTCCTCGAGGGCGCGCAGGCCGTCGTCGAGGGCGCGCTGAAGCACCGCCGCGGTCGCGAGGCCGGCGCGAAGCGAGATCGTACGGAGGGCCGCCTGCTCCGGAGCCCTCAGCTCCGTGGCCACGCGCGCGCCTAGGGCGCCGAAGGCGCGGACGAGGTCGCCGCGCACCGAGGTGGCGGCGAGCGCCATGGGGCCGGGCAGGTCCAGCCGACGTCGCTCCTCCTCCAGGGCGAGCGCCGCGCGGGTGACCGCGACCAGCCACGGAGGGCAGTCGCCCGCGCGCGGCCCACCCTCGGCCGACAGCGCGGCCCAGACGAGCAGCTCCGACACCGCCGCCGCGTCCTCCAGGGCCTCGGACGGAGGCGTCCAACCGGCGGGCGGCAGGGCCCCGGCGAGGCCCAGCTCCAGCCCGAGGCCGGCGATGTCGCCCTCGCCCTCCTCGACGAGCAGCGCGCCGGGGTCCTCGACCTCGAGCCCGCGGGGCGCGGCCAGGGGGCGGAGGACGAGGAGGGCCCGCAGCGCCTGCCGACGGGAGCGGGCGTCGAGGTCCCCCACGAGCACCCGGCGCGCGAGGTCCGCCCCCGCGGCGTCCGGCACCCCCATGCCCTCGAGGGCCACCAGCCGCGCCCACCTCCCCGTGGGCGGGGCTCCCTCGAACCCCTCCGTGAACATCGGGATCAGGGACCGCCCCGCAGGCTCCCGGCCGCCGGAGGCGGTGAATGCAGGCTCCCGGCCGCCGGAGGCGGTGAATGAGGCGCCGGAGCCGGTGAGTGGGCCGCCGGCCGCGGTGATCGGCGCGAGCGCGGCGAGGCCGGCGGCGATGCGCGCCGTCCGGCGGTCGTACGCCTCGCGCTCCGCCGCGCGGACCTCGAGAGCGGCGGCCGCGGCGCCGGGGTCCTCGGCCTCGGCCGCGGCGCGGTCCAGAGCGGCCACCTCCCGCGCCCCGCGGTCGATGAAGGCCAGCACGCTGCGGACCGAGGCGGCGCGCTGCAGGGAGGGCGCGACGCGGCCGCGCGCCGCGGCGGCCATGAGCCCCTCGAGGGCGACCACGTCCCCCGACCGCTGCCAGCGCTCCTCGAACCAGTGCACGGCCGCGGCCCAGTCCAGCTTGGCGAGCGCGCGGGCGGCCGCGCTCTGACGCACGACGTTCCCCTCGCGGGCCACCTCCCCGCACCACCGGGCGATCACCGCCCCGCCCAGCCCGCGCAGGTCCCTGCCCGCGGGCGCCCGCTCCGTGCTGCCCCGCCCCACCACGTGGATCCACGCGCGGGCGGGCGGGCGCTCCTCGTCCCCCTCACTCCCCTCGCCGAAGGGGTCCTCCGCGTCCTCGGGGTACCGGTAGCCCTGCACCTGGAAGCCGCAGTCGTGCACCGTGGCGAGCGCCTCCAGGACCTCGGCCCAGGAGCCCTCGACCCGCGCCGCCTCGAGGGGCGGCGAGGGCCTGCGGACGAGCCGCTCCACCACCTGCGGGTCGAGGATCACGGGGGCGGGGCCGGCGCCGCGCAGGTCGAGGCGGTCGAAGGCCGCCACCCCTCCCCCCGCGTTCGGGTCGACCGCCACGCGCACGTCCACGCGGTCCTGCCAGGTGGACGGGAAGCGAGTGGGTTGCCGGGGCACGTCGAAGGCCGCCACGGAGGGCTCGTCGAAGGCGCTGCGGCTCCACCTCAGCAGCTGCGCGTCGATGGCCTGCCGCCCCACCGCCGCGGTCTCGGCCGTGCCGGCCACGGCGAGCTCGACCGCGTGGCGCAGCATCCGGTCGTCGGCGCCGAGCAGCAGGGCCAGGCGCCGCCGGACGCCCGGCGAGGCGCCCTCCAGCAGCGGCACGAGCTCCGCCCCGTCGCGGAGCACGGCCAGCCGCCCCGAGAGCTCCCGCTGGGCGCGCTCGCGCTCCTCGACGCCGTCCGCGCCGAGCTTCCGGATCAGCTCGGCGACCGAGTCGGCAGCGAGGCGCCGCGGGACCACGGTCGCGCTCCCCGGCGCCGGGAGGGCTGCGCCCGCGAGGAGGGACGCGAGGGCGAGCGGGAGGAGCAGCGAGCGGCGCGGCATGGCTCGCCCCATTCTCGCCTCCGGCCTCCTCAAGCTGCTACCCTCCGCACCATGTTCAGGAGGCTGCTGGTCGCCAACCGGGGGGAGGTCGCCGTCCGCATCGCGCGCGCCGCGCGGGACGCAGGGGTGAGCCCCGTGGGGGTCGTCTCCACGGCCGACCGCGGCGCGCCGTGGACCGAGGCCTTCGACGAGGTCGTCTGCGTCGGCGGCCCTGCGCCGGGCGAGAGCTACCTCCGCATGTCCGCCATCGTGCAGGCCGCGCGCCAGACCGGCTGCGCGGCGGTCCACCCCGGCTGGGGCTTCCTCGCGGAGAACGCGCGCTTCGCCGCCCTCTGCGAGCAGAGCGGGCTGACGTTCGTGGGCCCGCGGCCCGCGACCATGGAGCAGATGGGCCTGAAGTGGCCCTCGAAGGTGGCCATGCGCGCCGCCGGGCTCGAGCTCACCCCCGGGAGCGATGGGCTCCTGCACGACGTGGACGAGGCGGTGCGCGCCGCGGAGGAGGTGGGCTTCCCGGTCATCCTCAAGGCGGACGCCGGCGGCGGCGGCCGCGGCATGCGGATCTGCCGCTCGGAGGCGGAGGTGCGCGAGGCCTTCCCCTCGGCGCGCGCGGAGGCCACCGCCGCCTTCGGCAACGGGGCGCTCTTCCTGGAGAAGTTCGTGACGGGCGGCCGGCACATCGAGGTGCAGGTGATCGGCGACGGCTTCGGGCACGCCGTGCACCTCTTCGAGCGCGACTGCTCCGTGCAGCGCAACCACCAGAAGCTCATCGAGGAGAGCCCCTCCCCCGCGCTCTCGCCGGACGAACGCCGGGCCCTGGGCGAGCGCGCCGCCCAGGCCGCCGCCTCCATCGGGTACGTGGGCGCCGGGACCATCGAGTTCCTCGCCGAGCCCGGCTCGGGCCGGCTGAGCTTCATGGAGATGAACACGCGGCTGCAGGTGGAGCACCCCGTCACCGAGCTGGTGACCGGCGTGGACATCGTCCGCGAACAGCTCCGCATCGCGGCCGGAGGCGCCGTGGGCTTCTCCCAGGACGGCGTCTCCCTCGAGGGGCACGCCATCGAGTGCCGCATCAACGCCGAGGACCCCAGCGACGGCTTCCGCCCCACCCCCGGCGTCCTGACCGAGTTCGACGTCCCGCTCGACCTCGGGCCCGGGCGCGTCCGCGTGGACACCCACGTCCGGGCCGGGGCCGAGGTGCCGCCGTTCTACGACTCGCTGATCGCCAAGGTCATCGTGCACGCGGCCGACCGCCCGCAGGCCATCGAGACCATGCAGCGCACCCTCTCCTCGGCGCGGATCACGGGCGTCGCGACGACCATCCCCCTCCACCTCGCCGTGCTCGCGAGCGCCGAGTTCCAGAGCGGCGAGTACGACACCCGCTCCATCCCTGGCTGGCCCGCCTGACCGCCGATGGCACACGTCCCCCTCTCCCCCCTCGGGCGCCCCCGCGACGCCTTCCTCGACGAGGCCAGCTACCTCCGTCACCAGGAGGCCATGGCGGAGAAGAACGAGCTCCTCGAGGAGCGCCGCGCCGCCGTGGCCGGCGGCTGGGGCGAGAAGTACGCGGAGCGCGTCCACCAGAAGGGCAAGCTCACCGCGCGCGAGCGCATCGACGCCCTCCGCGACGAGGGCTCCCCGCTCCGCGAGGTCGGGACGTTCGTCAACCACGGGGTCCGCTTCGGGAAGCTCGAGTGCCCCGCCGCCGGCGTGGTCACGGCCTTCTGCCAGGTCGAGGGGCGCTGGACCATGGTGATCGCCAACGACAACACCGTGGCCTCGGGGTCCTGGTGGCCCCAGACCCCCGAGAAGATCGAGCGCGCCCAGGAG
>JASFWR010000043.1:0-15096 GCA_050049155.1 Planctomycetota bacterium
GTTCGATGCTTTCCTGCAGCTCCTGACGGGGGCGCTCTCGCGGCTGGTGAGGGCCGGGCTCGGCGCCCACGCGCGCTCCGCTCCTCACATCATCGACGCGGGGTCCACGTCGATGGCCATCCGCGGGCGCTGGGTCTGGAGGTCGGCGAGGACCGCGCGCGCCCGCGAGAGCCCCTGGCCGGCCAGGGGCGCCTTCAGGAGGAGGTGCCAGCGGTGCCGGCCGCGGAGCAGGGCCATGGGCGCGGGGGCGGGGCCGAGCACGTCCACCTCGTGGGGCCCGAGCACCTCACGCAGGATCGCGGCGGCGCGGGCCGCGGCGTCGCGCACCCGCGCCTCGTCCTCGTCCTCCCAGACCACCCGGAGGAGCCGGCGGTAGGGCGGGTACCCGAGCTCGGCGCGCGCCCGATCCTCCTCGAGCGCGAACGACTCGAAGTCGTGGCGCGCCGCGTGCCGGATGGAGGGCTCCTCCACCGAGGTGGTCTGCACCACGATGTGCCCTGGCAGGTCCGCCCGGCCCGCGCGCCCTGAGACCTGACTCACCAGCTGGTAGGTGCGCTCGGCCGCGCGGAAGTCCGGCTGGTGCAGGGAGGCGTCGGCGGAGACGATGCCCACGAGGGTGACCTTGGGGAAGTCCAGCCCCTTGGCGATCATCTGGGTCCCGACGAGCACGTCGAGCTCGCCCCGCCCGAAGGCGGACAGGGTCTCCTCGTAGTCCTCGCGGCGCATCATCGTGTCCGAGTCCATGCGGCCCACCTTCGCGTGGGGGCACACGGCCCGCAGGATCTCCTCGACCCGCTGGGAGCCAGCGCCGAGGAAGCGCAGGGCCGGCGCCGTGCAGGAGGGGCAGGCCTTGGGCACGTGGATCTCGTGGCAGCAGGAGTGGCAGACCATGCGCTCGAGGCGCTTGTGCCAGGTGAGCGCGACGTCGCAGTCCTCGCAGCGCAGCGTCTCGCCGCACTCCTGGCACCAGAGCACCGGCGCGAACCCGCGCCGGTTGATGAAGAGGATCGCCTGCTCCGAGCGCGCCATGGTCTCCCGCATCAGCTGCTCGAGGCGTCGGGAGAACAGCCGCGGCTTGCCGCGCTCGTCGCGCTCCCCGCGCATGTCCACGACCTCGACCTCGGGGAGCGGACGGCCCGTGGCCCGCGCCCGGAGCTGGAGGAGCTCGTACCGTCCCTGGCTCGCGTTGCGCCAGCTCTCGAGGGACGGCGTGGCGCTACCGAGGATGCAGACCGCGTCGGCGTGCTTGGCGCGCAGGACCGCCACGTCCCGGGCGTGGTAGCGGGGAACGCTGCCCTGCTTGTAGGAGGGCTCGTGCTCCTCGTCGACGACGATCACCCCGAGGTCCTCCACCGGCGCGAAGATCGCCGAGCGGGCCCCCACGACCACCCGGGCCTCCCCGCGACGCACGCGCTGCCACATGTCCAGGCGCTGAACGTCCGTCATGCCGCTGTGCAGCACGGCCACCGCGCCGAAGCGGTCCAGGAACCAGCCGACCGTCTGGGGGGTGAGGGCGATCTCGGGCACCAGCACGATCGCGCCCTTGCCCCGGGCCAGGGCCGCCTCGATCACCTGCAGGTAGACCTCGGTCTTCCCGCTCCCGGTGACGCCGTACAGGAGCGCCGGACAGAAAGCGCCGCCGTCCAGCGCCTCCGTCAGCCGCCCGACCGCGCCGGCCTGGTCCTCGGTGAGCTGCTCGTGGCGCGGCCGCGGCTCTCGCTCACCCGACAGGAGGTCGTCCGGCGCCGCCACCACGTGCTGGAGCACCGCGAGCCCCTTCTTCACGAGGGTGCGGATCGGCGCGTCGGTGACGTTCAGCTTCTTGATCAGGTCCACCCGGGCGATGGGACCCCGCGCCTCGAGCAGGGTCCGCAGGACGCGGTGCTGCTTGGCGTTCGCCGCGCCCTCCAGCTCCGCGAGCCGCGACTCGTCCACGCCCTCCGCCGGCGCCACCACCACCACCGTGCGGCGGCCACCCTCGCGCTTCAGCGCGGCGGGCAGCACCGCGGCGAGGGCCTCGCCCCACGCGCAGGCGTAGTAGTCCGCCATCCACCGCGTGAGCTCCAGGAGGTGACCGTCGAGCACGGGCTCCGGGTCGAGCACGTCGGCGATGGGCTTCAGCCGCCCTGCGGGCACGTCCGTCGTGTCGCGGGTGGCGACGACGACCGCGACCTCCCGGCGACCCGAGAACGGCACCGCCACGCGGACCCCCGCCTGCACGCGGGCCTCGAGCTCGGCGGGCACGGCGTAGGTGTACTCGCGCCGCATGGGCCGGTTGAGCGCCACCTCGGCGAAGAGGCGCGCCTCCACCTTCGGCGCGGGCGCCGGCGTCCCCCGTCCGCGCGCGGGCTCACGCACGAGCTCCGGACCGAAGAGGCCGTCCACCTGCCTCGTCGCCCCCACTGCGTTGCTCCTGCTCCTTCCTCGACCCATGCCGCTGCGCGCCGCCCTGACGATACCGCCGCCCCGATGGGGCCGCACCCCTCCCCGTCGGCCCGGTGGGCCCGTTCCAGGGACCGGACGCGGCCCGGCCCCTACTGCGCCCCGTCGGCGTCCCGCCCGAGGACGATGATCGAGACGTCGGCCGGGAAGGCCTCGTCCGCCGCGAAGGCCTCGAGCGCGGTGAAGATGCCGTCGAGGGCGACCTCGGTGTCGTCCTCCGCGTTGCGCAGGAAGAGCTTGTAGAACCGCTTCTCGCCGATCTCCTCGCCCTCGAGGGAGGCGACGCGCACGGCCCCGGTGCCCGCGAGGGTCACGCGGTCGCCGGGCTCGAGCGGCACCCGGCGCGCCGAGATGCTCCTGTCGAAGACCGGGCCGCGGTCGAAGCCGAGGGCGATGCCATCGGGCTGGATGGCCCGGATGGCGTTCTCGGCCGCCGACCAGTGCACGAGCGGGAGCTTGTGGCCCGCGGAGACCACCTCCAGCTCGTGCTGTTCGTGGTTCAGCGCCGCCGCGAGGACGGTGACGAACATGCCGCGCCGGACCTCCCCGGCGAGGGTGCGGTTGACCCCCTTGAGGACGTCCTCGAGGGACCCGCCCGCCCGGAACGCCGTCTTCAGGTACGCCCGGGCCATGGCCCCGACGAGGGCGCCGGGGACGCCCGTGCCGCTCACGTCGCAGACGAAGAAGATCAGCCGCCCGTCCTCGGTCTCCACGAAGTCGTGGAAGTCCCCGCCCGGCTCCGCCGACCCCACGTGCTCGGAGGCCACGTCGTAGCCGTCCGGGACGGGGATGTCCGTGGGCCGGAGCGCCTCCTGGACCTCGAGCGCGACCTCCCGCTCACGCTCCCGGACGGAGAGCTCCACCTCGGCGTCCCGCGCCTCGCGGAGCGAGTCGGTCATGCGGTCCATGGCCCCCGCGAGCAGCGCCACCTCACCGCCCCCGCGCGCTCGGACCCGGTGGTTCAGGTTGCCGTTGGCGATGGCCCGGACGTCGTCCGCGAGGGCCGTGATCGGGTGGCTGACCCGGTTCGCCACCCAGACGGCCACCCCGGCGACCACCATCAGGACGATCATGGTCAGCGCGAAGACGAGGCCGTACAGCTTGGTCAGCGGGTCGTCGTCCACCGAGTCCGCGGCGGTGATCCCCACGATGCGGTTCTCGGTCTGCTCCTCGCGGAAGTAGGCGAAGCCGTCCTCACCGCTCCGGTTCTCGGAGGTGAACTGGATCCGGCCGCGGAGGATCCCCGGCGCCACGCGGACCGCGTCGAGGTCGGTCTGGAGGAAGGGCAGGTCGCCGTCCTGGTGGTCGGCGAGCGCCACGGCGGCCTCGTCCCGCGCGTCCCCCACGGCCGTCTCGATGATCTCGCTCGTCGCCTCCAGCAGCAGGTAGGAGAAGATGACGAGCACGAGCGTCAGCGGGATCATCATCGCGACGACGAAGCGGGGCGCGATCCGCATCCCGATGCCTCGCGGGCCGCCGCTGCGGTCCCGGCCCGCGTCCTCCCGAGCGCTCGACATCAGCTCAGCGCTCGGAGGAGTCCGTCGACGGCACCGAGGACGCCCGAGCCGTCCGCCGCCACGGTCCAGGCCTCGGGCTCGAGCAGGAAGGTGCGGAGCAGCGCCATCACGATCAGACCGTAGACCCCCGCCACGACGTCATCCAGCAGGATCCCGTCCCCGCCGGGGATCCGCTCGAAGCGCTTCACCGGGGGCGGCTTCGCGATGTCGAAGAAGCGGAAGACCACGAAGGCGACGAAGAGCGCGAGCGGGCTGGGGCCGCCGACCCAGGCGATGGTCACCAGGTAGCCGATGACCTCGTCGATCACGAAGAACCCGGGGTCCTTGCCCGCGTGACCCTCGGCCCAGGGCGCGACGGCGCGGCCGAGCACGTACAGCACGAGGGCGGCGACGAGGGCCGACAGGAGGAAGTTCGGCGTCCCGGCGAGGAGCCAGGCCAGGAGGACGCCGCCGAGGGTGCCGAAGGTGCCGGGGGCCACCGGCGCGAGGCCGAGGCCGCCGAAGGACGAGACGCCCATGCAGAGCACGGCCTTCGGGGTCCAGCGCGGCCCCTCGACGCTCACGCCTCGACCTCCCGGAGGATGTCGCGGGTGCGCAGGCAGTAGGTGACGCCCGAGCCGATGGTCGTGATGAGCGTGAGCAGCACGAGGCCGCGCACGAAGACGTCCCAGAAGTGGAACCACCACTCCCCCCAGGGGAAGGCCTCCAACCAGATGAGCCCGCCCACGGCGATGCTCTGGACGATCATCTTGATCTTGCCGAAGCCGTCCGCGGGGAACTCCCGCCCGAGGCTCTCGATGTAGCCGCGGAGCCCGGTGACGAGGAACTCCCTGGCGAGGATCACGACCACGTACGTGGCCGGCAGGCGCTCCGCCGACCACGGCATCACGCACAGGTAGACCATGGCGCCGAGGATCAGGACCTTGTCCGTGAACGGGTCGGCGATCCGACCGAAGGCCGTGATGATCTGGTCCCGGCGGGCGAGGTAGCCGTCGAGGTAGTCGGTCGCCGCCACCACGACGAACAGCCAGAACGCCACGAGGAAGGGCGCCCGGTCCTCCTCGATGGCCTCCGCCTCCACGTCGCCCCAGATGGCGAAGATGGCGAACAGCACGAGGGCGCCGACGAAGCGGACCATCGTGATCCGGTTCGGCCAGTGCGCGAAGACACCCTCGCGATCCGTCGCCGTCATGCGCGCTCCCCTGCCACCTCGGTGGCGATCCAGTTGTGCTCCTCGTCGGTGGCCTCCACGCGCACGCGCAGGCGATCCCCCACCGCGGCGTCCGGGGCCTCCACGAAGGTCACCATGTCCACCTCGGGGGCGTCCACGTCCGCGCGCCCCACGATGACGCCGCCGTCGGGGTCCGGCGGCTCGTCCACGAGCACCTCGACCTCGGTCCCGATGGCCGCCTCCTGGACGCGCGCCAGCTGGGCGTCCCGCTCGGCGAGGACCGCGTCCCGGCGGGCCAGGGCCACGTCCTCAGGGACGGCGCCCTCGAGCCCGAAGCCAGGGGTCCCCTCCTCTGGGGAGTAGGTGAACGCCCCGACCCGGGAGAGCTCGAAGTCGCGGATGAGGTCCACGACCTCCTCCGCGTCCTTGTCCGTCTCCCCGGGGAAGCCCAGGAGCACCGTGGTGCGAAGGGTGAGGCCGGGCACCTCGGTCCGGAGCCGGTCGAGGGTCCGCCGGACCTGGTCCCCACTGCCCGCCCGACGCATGGCGCGGAGCACGGGCGTGGCCGCGTGCTGGACCGGGATGTCGAGGTACGGGACCACCTTCGGGTGCTCGGCGAGGAGCCGGGCGAGGTCCCAGGGGAAGCGGTTGGGGTAGGCGTACATGACCCGCAGGCGCGCGTCGCCGTCGAGGTCCGCCAGGGACTCCACGAGGGCTGGCAGCTCGGTGCCCAGGTCGCGCCCCCAGGCGGTGGAGTCCTCGGCCACGAGGACGAGCTCCTTCACCCCCGCGGCGATCAGCTCCTCGGCCTCCTCCAGCACCGCCGACGGCCGCTTGGACCGGTGGGGTCCGCGGATCGAGGGGATCGCGCAGAAGGAGCAGGTGTGGTCACAGCCGTGGGAGATCCGCAGGTAGGCGTAGCTCCCCGGGGTCGCGAGCAGGCGCGCTCCCTCCCGGCGGGGCTCCCGCAGACCGGGCCCCTCGAGGTAGCGCTGGTGCTTCTCCCCCTCGGAGAGGCTCCTGATGTTCCGGGCGAGCTCGCGGTAGTCGCTGATCTCCGCGAACATGTCCACGTCGGGGTACTGCCGCTGCAGCGTCCGCCGGTACCGCTGAACGAGGCAGCCGGCCACGACGACCGCGCCCAGGTCCCCCGCGCGCTTGCGGTCCACGAGGTCCCGTATCGCGCCGTGGCTCTCCTCCCTCGCAGGCCCGATGAAGGAGCAGGTGTTGAGGACCACGGTGTGGGCCTCGTCCGGGTCGCCGGTCACCACCAGCCCCTCCTCCGCCATCCGGCCGAGGATGAGCTCCGAGTCGATCAGGTTCCGGGCGCACCCGAGGTGGATCAGGGCGACTCGATCGGCGGGACGGACTGTCAACGGGGGCGGAGGTGCGGGTCAGGAGCGGGCGAAGCGGTCCTCCCACTCCTCCTCGGTGAGGAGGATATCACGCTTCTTCCCGCCCTTGTACGGGCCGATCAGGCCCTCCGCCTGGAGCCGGTCCAGGAGCTCGCAGGCCTCGTCGAACTCCATGTCCAGCTCCTGCTGGAGCACCGAGACCGCCACCCGGCCCTGGCGCACCAGCACCCGGCCCGCGGCGAGCAGGCGCTCCGCCTCGGGGGCCCTGGGCGCCTGGGGCGAGGGGGGGGACGGACTGGCCGGGGGAGAGTGGGGCTCGAGGACCACCGCGGCCTCCTCCTCCGCCTCCTCGTACTCCTCGTCGTCCTCGACCTCAGCCTCCTCGTACTCCTCGTCGAGCTCGGCCTCGGCGTCCTCCGGATCGGACTCTTCCTCTTCGTCCTCGTCCTCTTCCTCGTACTCCTCTTCCTCGTCGACGACCTCCTCGTACTCGTCCTCGTCGACGACCTCGTACTCACCGTCCTCGAGGGCCTCGATGTCCACCGGGTTGCCGTCCTCGTCGACGTACTCGTACTCGACCTCCTCGGACTCTTCCTCTTCCCCGTCCTCGAGTTCGGCCTCGGCCTCCTCCTCGTCGGCGTCGTCCTCTTCGGGGTCCTCCTCCTCAGAGTCCTCCACTTCAGAGTCCTCCACTTCGGGGTCCTCCACTTCGGGGTCCTCGTCGTCGAGCTCCGCCTCGGGCTCCTCGGTGTACTCCTGCTCAGCGGTGTCCTCCGCCGCCGCTTCCTCCGCCGCGGTGTCCTCGTCCTCGAGCTCCGCGTCGGCCTCGACGACCTCGGCCGTCACGCCCTCGTCGTCCGCTCCATCGACCACCGCGACGCGGGTCCAGTGCCCGTCCGCCTCGGCCTCCGACTCGTACCCGACCTCCCAGGAGGCGGCCGGACGCGGCAGCTCCACGTCCTCCGCCGTGAACGGCTCCTCGTCCGACTCCGCCACGTCCGCCGACTCGTCGCGCAGGGGGTGGACGCCGGGGGGCAGGTCCTCGACCTCGGGGGCGGCGGGAGCGTCGAGCGCGGCCGCGGGCTCGTGACCGGCCCCGGTGGCCGCGTCGAAGTCGTCGAGCAGGTCGAAGGGGGCCACGTCGGGGTCCCCGACGGGCGCGGCCGCGGCTTCGGCTCCAGGGGAGCCAGACGCCTCCGCGTCCGGGGAGGCGCCGCCCAGCGGGCTCGTCCCCGGCGGGATCTCACCCTTCAGGCGGGGGTCGTCGGGGTACGGGGAGGGGGGCACCGGGGCGGCCTGCTCGTAGCCCGCCGAGGCCTTCCGCCAGACCTCCTCCATGTAGGCCAGCGTGTTCTCGTCGGGCGAGAGCGCCGACGCCTCGTCGTGGGAGACGCCCTCCGCCTCTCCCTGCACGAGGGCGTCGCCGAGGGTCTGGGGTTCGCCGCGCCTCGGCGCGGGCATCGCCACCCGCGGGCGCTTCCGCGCGAAGACGGCGCCAAGGGAGCTCCGGACGTCGGCGAGCCACCCGCCGACGGACGCGACGAGCCCGGGGCCGGCGGCGGCCGATGAGGGCCCGTCCACCACGGGGTCCGGCTCCTGCCCGAGCTGCGGCGGGATCGACTCCGTGGGAACCGCCTCGGGAGCGTGCTCGGCCGCCCGGACCGGGCCAGCGGTCGGTACAGGAGTCGATGCTGGGGTCGGCTCCGCGAACGGCTCCGCGAACGGTTCCGCGACCGGTTCCTCGAAGCTCAGCTCCTCGGCCCCAGCCGAGGGCGTGGGAGCCACGGGCTCGGCCGGCGCCTCCACCCGGCGCGCCTTCTTCTTCCGGTCGGCGGCGGCGGGCTTCCGGACCGCAGGGGTGGACGCGTCCGTCGGCTGGCTGGCGCGCGGGCGGCGGAGGTCCGGCCCGTCCAGGGACACCTCGAGGGTGCGCGAGCCGCTCGCGGGGGGCTCGGCGAAGGCGAGCCAGAGCGCCACGAGCACGACCGCGAGGCCCGCGAGGACCCCGGCCCAGACGCCGACGGCTTCCGCCAGCCGCGCGCCGGTTCCGTCCCCGATCCGGCCGCCGGACCCGGCCACCAGGGCGCTGGAGATGGCCGCAACGCCGAGGCCGCAGACGACCACGCCCACCGCGCGTCGGAGCAGATCCGTCCGGAACGCGCCGAGCACGGCCATCGTCCCGGCGAGGGCGATGGAGCCGGCGATCAGCAGGCCCGGCCAGAGGCCGACCCAGGCGGAGATGCGGGCCGCCAGGAGCGCCGTGCCGCCGAGTCCGTCGGAGGCGAGGTCCGTCCCGTCGCGGAACGCCTTCAGCAGGGCCACCGCGGGGAGGCTGCCGGCGAGGAAGAGCAGGCCGCCGACGAGCTCCGTACTGCGCGTCGGGACCCGGGCAGCGCCCAGCATTCGAGGGTCTTCCTTCATGGATCGCATGGCTCGTCAGGCCTTGTCGAGGTTGGCCTGGTTCTCCTCCCAGTCCTCGAGGGTCATGAAGATCTCGCGCGCCTTCGAGCCCATGTGGGGCCCGAGGATGCCGGCGTCGCTCATCTGGTCGATCAGGCGCGAGGCCCGCGTGTACCCGATCCCGAGCGCCCGCTGGAGCAGGCTCGCGGAGCCCCGTCGGTACTTGAGGACCACGGTCACCGCCTCGTTGAACATGTCGTCCACCTTCTCGCCGCCCTGGTTGACGGCGCCCGGCGGCGCGGTGCCCGTGGCGGTCTGGACCAGCTGCTGGTCGAAGTTCGGGGCGGCCTTCTCGCAGACGTGGTCCACGAGCGCCTGGAGCTCGTGGTCCTCCACCAGGGCCCCCTGGACGCGGACCAGCTGGCTGGACTGGGGCGGCGTGTAGAGCATGTCGCCCTGGCCGAGCAGCTTCTCCGCCCCCATCTGGTCCAGGATCACGCGGCTGTCGATCTTCGAGGCCACCTGGAACGCGATGCGCGTGGGCAGGTTGCCCTTGATCAGGCCGGTGATCACGTCCGTGGAGGGGCGCTGGGTGGCGACGATCACGTGGATGCCGACCGCCCGGGCCTTCTGCGCGAGCCGCGCGATGGCCTGCTCTGCCTCCTTCTTCGACTGCATCATCAGGTCCGCCATCTCGTCGATGACGAACACGATGTAGGGGACGTGCCGCGGCGTGTACTCCTCGTTGAAGTCGTCCCCGAGGCGCTCGCGGAGCTTGGCCTCGCCGAGCTTGTTGTACGCCTTGATGTTCTTGACGCCGGCGCTGTTGAAGAGCTCGTAGCGGCTCTCCATCTTCTCGACCGCCCACATCAGGACGTTCGTCGCCTGCTTCATGTCGGTGACGACCGGCAGCTCGAGGTGCGGGATCGTCTTGAAGATCGACAGCTCGACCATCTTCGGGTCGATCAGGATCAGCTTCACGTCGTGCGGGGACCGCGTGAGCATGATGCTCGCGATGATCGTGTTGATGCACACCGACTTGCCCGAGCCGGTGGTGCCCGCGATCAGCATGTGGGGGGCGCGCGAGAGGTCCTCGACGATGGACTTGCCCTCGGCGTCCATGCCGAGGAACAGCGGCAGCGCCATGTGGTCCTTGTCGTAGGCCTCCTGGGTGACCAGCTCGGAGATCCGCACCGTCCGCCGGTCCTTGTTGGGCACCTCGACGCCGATGGTGCTCTTCCCCGGGATCGGGGCGATGATGCGCACGCTCCGCGCCCGCAGGGTGGCCGCGATCTCCTGGGTGAGCGCGGTCACCTTGTTCATCTTCGTGCCCTGGGTGACCGTGAGCTCGAACATGGTCACGGCCGGGCCGACCTGGGCGCCGACGACCTCCGCCTCCACCCGGAAGCTCCGGAGGGCGTTCTCCAGGTTCTGGGCGCTGGTCTCGAGGAAGTCCTTGTTGACCCGCGCGCCCCCGCTGGGCGCCTCGAGCAGCTCGAAGGAGGGGAGCTCCCAGGGGCCCGGCGGCGGGGTGGGGGGCTCGTAGATGGGCTGGCTGATCGCCGAGGCCCGCTTGGCCGCGGCCTCGGCGGCGCGGCGCGCCTTGGCGGAGACCTCGGCCTCCTCGAAGTCGAGCTCGGGCTCGTCCTCGGCGGCGGCCTTCTTCTTCGAGCGGGAGCGGGGCTTCCTGGCCACGGGCTCGACGACCTCGGGCTCCTCCTCCCACTCCTCCTCTTCTTCCTCTTCCTCTTCTTCCTCCTCTTCCCAGTCCTCCTCCTCGAGGTCCTCCGGGTCGATGGGGTTGCCGTCCTCGTCGACGTACTCGTACTCGTACTCCTCGTCCTCCTCCTCGATGTCCTCGACGTCGTCGAGGGCGTCGAGGTCGGGGAGGGGGTCCTTCTTCTTGCTCCTGGAGGGGGCGGCCTTGCCCTTCCCACCGGCCGCCTTGCCCGCCTTGCCGCCGGCGGCGCCCGGCGCGAGGTCGGCGCCGCGCAGGAAGTCCCAGATCCCGAGCATCAGCCGCTTGGACCACCCGAGGACGGCGGGCAGCGTGTGCTCACCCATGCGCTCGCGCCGGTCCTCGAGCCACTCCCCGAGCGCGGACAGGGCCGTGTAGAAGGCCATCTCCGTGGCGAGCAGGGCGGAGATGATCGACATGGTCAGCAGCACGATCCAGAGCCCGATCGCGCCGAAGCGGTCCACCAGGTCGCCGTTGGAGACGAGGGCGAGCCAGCCGCCCGGTCCGTAGGGCAGGTCGGGCGAGAGGCTGGAGAAGACCGCGTCCCCCGCGGCGCCCGCCCCCTGGCCGAGGCGGTCCTGGGCCGCGAGGAAGGCCTCTCGGGACTCGAGATCGGGGCCGAAGCCGAGGTCGAGCACGAAGGCGGTGGAGAGGACGAAGCACACCACGCCGAGGAAGCGCAGCATCGGCATCCGGACCTCCCGGCGCGCGACGACCACGGCCCCCCAGAAGACCCCCAGGACCGCCAGCAGGTAGCCCGCGAGGCCGATGGCGCAGAAGGCGCCGTTCGCCACGTGGTGGCCCACCCGGCCGCCGAGGTTCGCGCCCTCCGGCGCCGCCCCGAGGGGGGTGCTGAAGGTGGCCATGGAGAGCAGGAGCCAGATGGACGTCCCGATGAGCGCCAGCCCGCCGAGCTCCTTGATCCTCGCCGAGGACTCGTCGTCCAGCTGCTCGCCCATGACGAGGCCCATGACGAGCTGCCGCCAGCGACCTCGGTCCGCTCCGCGGCCCGACCTCTTCTTGCTCTTCTTACGCGCCAATTCGAATATCTCCGGCCGTCTCCCCCCTCAAGGTGACGGACCCGTCACCATCGTCGCGTTCCTCCGAACCCGGTTCAACGCTCGGCCCGCCGAATGGGCGCGCCCCCCCAGCGCTGGATCGGCCCTGGATCGGCCCTGCCAGGACCCCGACCGAGCCTGCCCGCCCGTCACGACCCCGACCATGTCCCTCGTCCTCCTCACCGCGCTCTCCCTCGCCCTCCCGTCCCCTGCTGCGCCCCAGGAGGGGGCCGCCGCGGCCGTCGCCGAGGACGCCCTCCTCGGCATTTCCCCCGCGGAACTGGAGCCGGCGAAGCCGAAGGGCCCCTGGAAGCTCCAGGACGCGATCGGCGCCCCCGACTGGTTCGAGGTCAAGGGCCAGTTCCGGGCCCGCCTGGAGAACCTCAGCGAGCGCTTCAAGCTGGTCAACGGCGCCCTGCGCGACGGCCACGGCCAGATCGTGGTCCTGCGCTCCCTGCTCGCGCTGACGCTCCGGGACGAGTTCCTCTCCGTGACCGCCGAGCTCGAGGACTCCCGGGCCTACGCCTTCCCCGAGGACGAGATCCTCTCCACCGGCCAGGTCAACGCGGTGGAGCTGCTCCAGGCGTTCGTGGAGGGGCGCTTCACGGACGCCTTCACCGGGGGCGACGAGACCCGCGTGCGGGTCGGCCGACAGACGATGGACATGGGGAGCCGCCGCTTCGTCGCCCGGAACCGCTACCGGAACACGATCAACAGCTTCCTCGGGGCCAACGCCCGGTGGGAGAACAACACCGGCGGCGCCGTGGAGGCCTTCTTCGTGCACCCCACCACCCGGCTGCCCGGCAACGGCGACCAGGAGGCCCTGAAGAACAACGAGGTCCAGTTCGACAAGGAGTTCGCCAACAACCGCTTCTGGGGCGTCTTCGGGTCCCATGAGGACGTGGCGGGCGACACCAACGCCGAGCTCTACTACTACGGCCTCGACCGCAACGACGTCACCAACCTGGCCGTCGCGGACCGGAAGCTCCACACCTTCGGGACGCGCTGGTACCGCCCGGCGACCAAGGGGGAGCCGTTCTGGGAGCTCGAGTACGCCTACCAGTTCGGCACCTCGCGCAGCTCCAAGTCCGCGACCGAGGACCTGAACCACAGCGCGTACCTGCTGCACGCCACGGCCGGCTACGCCTTCGACCATTCGAGCAAGCTCAAGGTCGAGGCCCTCTTCGACATCGCCACGGGCGACAAGGACCCGAACGACGGGAACAACAACCGCTTCGACTCCCTGTTCGGCGTCCCCCGGTTCGAGTTCGGCCCGACCGGGATCTTCCGCGGCGCGACCCGCGCGAACATCGTCTCGCCCGGCCTCCGCCTGACGGGCGACGTCGCGGAGGGGTGGACGGTGAACCTGACCCAGCGGCCGTACTACCTGGAGTCCGCCACGGACGCGTGGACCACCACCGGGATCCGAGACGTCACGGGGAGCTCGGGCCGGCACTTCGCGGACATCACCGAGCTGCGCGTGCGGCACCCCATGCTGAACGGCGCGGCCCGCTTCGAGTTCGGCGGCGCCTACCTCGCCTCCAAGGAGTTCGCCGAGAACCTCGGGGACGGCCGGGACTCGATCTACACCTACGTGCAGGTCCTGCTCTGGTTCTGAGCGAGCCGCGGCGCGGCCCGATCCGGCGTCAGGGGCGCTCCGCCGCGGCGCCCTCCAGGAGCGCCACGAGCCGGACCGCCGTCTCCTCCTTCGGCCGCCCCTCGGCCCGCCAGAGCTCCCCGCCCGCGTCCATGACCGTCACGGTCGAGGTGGCGGCGTTGAGGGCGCTCGCCCCGTTCAGGACGATGTAGTCGGCGTTCTTGCGCACGAGCTTCGCAGCGGCCCTGCGGGGCCCGTCCGAGGTCTCCAGGGCGAAGGCGATCACCCTCCTCGGGCCCTTGTCCCGGGCCACCGTGGCGAGCAGGTCCGGGTTCTCCACCAGCTCGAGGACGGCGCCCGCGCCGTCCTCCTCCTTGCGCTTCCACTTCCCCTCGAGCCGCTCGCGGGGCCGGAAGTCCCCCACGGCCGCCGCCATGTAGATGGCGTCCGCGCCCGGGAAGTGCTCCTCCATGGCGGCGAGCATGTCGAGGGCGCTGACCACGTCCACGCGCTCCACGCCGGGGGGCGTCTCCAGGTGGACCGGGCCCGCGATGAGCGTGACCCGGTGCCCCGCCGCCGCCGCCGCCCGGGCGATCTCGAACCCCATGCGGCCGCTGGACTCGTTGGAGAGGTAGCGGACCGGGTCGATGTGCTCGCGGGTGGGCCCCGCCGTCACCAGGACGTGCAGCGACGCCTCGGGCACGTCAGGCTCCCGCGCTGAGGGCCCGCGCGACGGCCTCCGCGATGGTCGCCGGCTCCGCCAGCCGACCGCTGCCCTCGTCCCCGCACGCCATGTGGCCCACCTCGGCCTCTACCACGGTCCACCCGTCCTCGCGCAGCTGACCGAGGTTCCGGCCGACCGCCGGGTGGGCGAGCATGTTCGGGTTCATCGCCGGGCAGAGGAGCCGGGGGACCCCCGCGGGCACCGCGAGCAGCGTGGTGGTCACCAGGTCGTCGGCCATCCCGAGGGCGAGCCGCGCAGCGAGGTCGGCCGAGCAGGGGGCGACCACGACCAGGTCCAGGGAGCGCGACAGGTCGATGTGGTCCATGGCGCCGCGGCGCTCCTCGCCCCACTCGGACACGTGGGCCGCCTCACCCGTGACGGCGTGGAACAGCTGCGGGGAGACCAGGCGCGCCGCGTTGGCGGTGAGGGCGGTGCGCACGGTGTGGCCCGCCTGGGCGAGCTTGCTCGCCAGGTCGCAGGCCTTGTACACCGAGACCGACGCGGAGCAGCACAGCAGGATGTTGGCCATGGCGGGGTCTCGGGGTGCGGCGTACGGGGTGCGGGGGTCGGGCTGGCTCGAACCGGGAGGCTCAGGCGTTGGAGGTGGCCGGCAGGCCGACGATCTTCCGGATCTCCGCCACCGCTCGGTCGAGGTCGTCGTTGACCACGATGTGATCGTACTTCACGCGCTCGCGGTACTCGTCCTCGGCCTTCTTCAGGCGCCGCTCGAGCACCTCCGGCGTCTCGGTGCCGCGCCCCGAGAGGCGCTGCCGGAGGACCTCGAAGCTCGGGGGAGCGACGAAGACGTAGATGCCGTCGACCTCCAGCGCCTTCAGCTGCAGCGCGCCCTGGACGTCGATCTCCACGAGGTAGGTCTTGCCGGCGGCGATCGCCGCCTGCATCGGCTCCCGGAGGGTGCCGTACATGTTCCCGTGGACCTCCGCGTGCTCCACGAAGTCGCCGGCGCGGATCCGCGCCTTGAACTCGTCGACGGAGAGGAAGTGGTAGTGGGTCCCGTCCACCTCCCCCGGCCGCGGCGCGCGGGTGGTGGCGGAGACGCTGAAGACGACCGAGTCATCCTCGAGCAGTCGCTT
>JASFWR010000294.1:0-4831 GCA_050049155.1 Planctomycetota bacterium
AGCCCTACTACCTGGGCCAGAACTACTGCTCGCCCGCGAACGCGAACTCCACCGGCGGTCCGGGGGAGATCTCCGCCAGCGGCTCGGTGGTCACGGCGCAGAACGACGTGCTCCTCTTCTGCTCCTCGCTGCCGCCCAACCAGTTCGGCTACTTCCTGACGTCCATGACGCCGGGCTTCCTGCCGAACCCCGCCGGGAGCGAGGGCAACCTCTGCGTGCTCGGTGACATCGGCCGCTACATCGGCCCGGGCCAGGTGCAGAACAGCGGCCTCCTCGGGCTCGTGTCGTTGCCCATCGACCTCACCCAGATGCCCCGCCCCAACGGCCCCATGGCCGTGCAGCCGGGGGACAGTTGGTACTTCCAGTTCTGGCACCGCGACGGCGGCTCGTCGGGCCCGGTCTCCAACATGACCGACGCCCTGCGGGTCCAGTTCCAGTGACGACGCGCGCCTGCCTGGGGCGCGCTTCGGGCGCCTGAGGCGGCCGTCCGCAGAGACCGCGGCCGCTCGGCGCCTCCCGGTGGGCGAGCAGGCGCCAGGGCCCGGCGCGCGACCTCGGTCAGCCTTCGAGGTGGCTCAGGGCGAAGGAGAAGAGGAAGCCCAGGACCGCGTAGATGCCGGCCCGGCTGCCGGTGCCCTCGACGGACTCGGGGATCATCGTGTCCACGATCATGGTGAGCATCGCGCCGGCGGCGAGGGCGGTGGTGGCCGCGACGACGAAGGGGGACACGCCGTCGAAGGCGAGGTAGCCGACGAGGGAGGAGAGGCCGCAGGCCACGGCGATGGACGTCCAGACCCCGAAGACGTAGCCGGCCGAGCGGCCCGAGCGCTTCATGCCGTCCGAGCTCGAGAGGCCCTCGGGCAGGTTGGAGAGGAAGATGGCCACCACCGTCGCCACGCTCACCGCGCCGCCGTGGAGGATGCTCAGCCCGATGGCGATGGACTCCGGGATCCCGTCGAGGAGCGCGCCGACGGCGATGGCGGCGCCGCTGCCCGACGCCTCCTCCTCGCTGGGCTGGTGGTCCCCCGACCGCTTGCGCTGCTGGGCGCCGCGCCGGGCCAAGAGGGCGTTGGCGCCCGCATACAGGCCGGCCCCCACGAGGAACCCGACGGCCGCCGCCCCCGTCCCGGCCTCCTCGAAGGCCTCCTCCATGAGCTCGAACGACAGGGCGGAGATGAGCACCCCGCTGCCGAAGGCCATGACCGCCGCCACCACGGCCCTGGGGACCTGCACGAGGAAGCCGACGGCGGCGCCGACCACCAGGGCCCCGCCCGACACCGCGCCCCAGAGGAGCGCCTGCACCCAGAGTTGATCCATGTGGGCCCCACCTCGGGGCTGGTCCGTTGTGGCGGTCCACCCAGCGGGACCGGCGCGAGGGGTCATCTTGCCGGATCCCCACGCGGGATCCGCCACGGGAGCGCCCGGCTCCGTTCGAGGTGACGCGAGGCGAGGCCGGAGGCGCGGGCTCGGGCCCGGGGGGGGCAGCAGGGCCCGGGGGCGAGCGGGGGCCGGCCGCTCCCTCGGCTCAGCTACTGGAGGGCTGCCGCCGGCCGTAGGTGAGCCGGCGCCAGAGCAGCTCGAAGGGCCCGCTGCGGGCGCGCGCCATCCACAGGCTGCTGAGCACGACCTGCGCCGCGAAGATGGCCAGGGCGAGCCCCACCAGCTCCACCCGCGAGAAGTCCCCGAGGCGCCCGGCGCCGTGCCCGTAGAAGATCAGGCCAGCCACGATGTTCTGGCCCAGGTAGTTGGTCAGGGCCATGCGGCCCGTGGCGGCGAGGGCCCGGCGCAGCCCGGCCGCGAGGGGGCTC
Source organism: Planctomycetota bacterium (assembly GCA_050049155.1). Taxonomy (GTDB): domain Bacteria; phylum Planctomycetota; class UBA1135; order UBA1135; genus Saltatorellus. Next base: position 1,809 of record JASFWR010000294.1, read on the forward strand.
GCGCACCAGAGGGCCACGGTCCCCGCGTAGCCCGCGGTCAGGAACAGCCCGCCCACCTGGTGCAGCAGGACGTCCACGACGCGCACGACCCCCGGGGGCTCCGCCTGCCCGTGGAGCGCCAGGGAGCCCGCCTCCATGGCGAGGCCGACGCCGAGGCCGACGAGGGCCAGCCGCCGGTGCAGGTGCCGCGCGCCGGGCGCCGCCCAGCCGCGCCGCAGGAGCGCGGCGCCCACCAGGAACAGGGCGAGGATCCGCCAGTTGAAGGCGATCACCGACGAGAGCATCAGCCAGTAGAGGTAGACCCAGCCCCGCGCGACGCTCCCGTCCAGGAAGGTCCCCTCCCGAAGGGCGCGGTCCAGGCCTTGCCCCTCGTCGGAGCCGCCCGAGTCCGACACGTAGAGGCCCTCGACGAGGACCGAGAGGCTGATCCCGATGAGGAGGAACACGGCCGCGAGCCCGAGCATGGTCCCCGGCGAGGTCCTGCGCAGGAGGAACACCACGGTCCCGGCGACGGCGTAGGGGAGCAGGATGTCGCCGAAGAAGATCAGCGTGCCGTTGAGCACGCCGAAGGCCGCGAGCACGGCGAGGCGCCGGGGGTAGAAGGTGCGCGCGTTCACCCCGCGCGCCTCCGCGCGGTCCACCTGCAGGGCGAGCCCCATGCCGAAGAGCAGGGAGAACAGGCCCATGAACTTGTTCTCCGCCAGCGCCCGCACGAGGGCCGCGGTCCACGCCTCCGCGCCGCCGCCCGCGATCCCGGGTGGATCTCCGGCCTCGGAGAGCGGCAGCCCGAGGAAGGGCAGGTTGACCACCAGGATCCCGAGGAGCGCGACCCCGCGCAGGACGTCGAGGAACTCGACGCGCTCGCTCGCGGGGACGGGGGAGGCGGTCGCGTCGGCCATGATCCTTCCCGTGCGAGGAGGTCGCGCACGGGAACGATCCTAGACCTTAGGCTAGGGGGCCTCGCCGCGATACGACCACCACGAGGTCCCGGTCGAGATGAGGATGCGATGAGGAGAAGCCCCGCCCCCCGAGGCCACGCGCCGGTGATCCCCGGCCCGCTGGTCTCCCTCGTCGTCTACGCGGTGCTCGTCCGCGTCCTCACCATCTTCGGCCTCCTGACCCTCTCCTACCCGCGGATCGACGGCCCCCCGGTGGACCGCTCCCCGGGCGTCCTGCTCTTCTGGGGGATGACCGTCGTCCACGTGGGCTTCGCCGCCTCCCTCCTCGGGGTCCATCGCCGCGCGCGCTCGGCGCCGGCCGGGCTCCGGCGCGCCCACCTCGCCGGCTGCGCCCTCGGCTTCGTCCTCCTCGCGCTCCTCCAGTGGTCCGCGATCCGCGGCCTGGGGGTCATGAACACGGTCCTGGACGGCGCGGGTCGCTGATCCCCCTCCAGGAGGTCGCAAAAGTGACCCCTTATCCAGCACGTCTGGCAGATCGCCCTAAGGGATAGGGGATAACCCGGACGATAGGCCGGGGCGAGATCGGAGAGGGGCGCCCACCCCGGGGGGGAGTGGGCGTCCCAGGCCCCGACCGCGCCAACTCAAGAGGATCCATGAGCTGCCCCGCGAAAGCCCGCGTCCTGCTCGTCGACGACGAGCCCCTCGTCTCCAGCGGCCTCCGCCGCACCCACCAGCAGTCGTTCGAGTTCGTCTGCGCCGCCGGGCCCGAGGAGGCCCTCGAGCGGCTCGAGCAGGACGGCCCGTTCGCGGTGGTGGTGTCGGACTACCAGATGCCGTCCGTGAACGGCGCGGAGTTCCTGAGCGAGGTGGCGGAGCGCTACCCGGACACGAGCCGGGTCATGCTCACGGGGCACGGCAACCTCGAGACCGCCGTGGAGGCGGTCAACCGCGGGAGCATCTTCCGCTTCCTCATGAAGCCCTGCGAGCCGGCGCTCTTCCGCAAGGTGGTGAGCGACGCCGCCGAGCAGTACCGGCTGCGCCGCGCCGAGCGGGACCTCCTGAGGGAGACGGTCCAGGGCTCGGTGGAGGTGCTCGTCGAGGTCATGGCGCTCAACAACCCGGTGGCCTTCGGGCGGTCGCGCCGGGTGCAGCGCCTCGTCGCCGCGGCGGCGCCGGGCCTCGGCTTCGAGTCGTCGTGGGAGCTGGAGACGGCCGCGCTCCTGTCCCAGGTCGGCTACGTCGCCATCCCGGACGTCATCCTCGAGCGCGCCAGCCTCGGGCAGACCCTGACCGACGAGCAGTCGCGCATGCTGGACGAGCACCCGCAGCTCACCAGCCGTCTGCTCGGGAAGATCCCGCGCCTCCAGAAGGTCGCGGCCATGATCGAGCCCGACGCCGCCCACGGCGAGGGGATCGAGGCCGACGTGCAGCTCGCCGCCCGCCTGCTCAGGGCGGCCGCGGAGTTCGAGGAGCTCGTCGCCCTCGGGGCCGAGGCCGACCAGGCCCGCGCGGCGCTGGCGGACCCGACCCGCGGTCACGACTCCCGGGTGGTGCACGCCGTGGCCAGCGCCGGGGCGGAGCTGCACCGGACGACCCTGCAGGCGGTGCCCGTGGGCGAGCTCGTGCCGGGGATGGTGCTGGCCGAGGACCTGCGGACCATGGGCCGCGGCCGGGTCATCCTGAAGCGCGGCCTGGAGATCACCGAGAGCTCCCTGGAGCGCCTCCTCAACTACGAGGCCGCGGGCCTCCTCCAGAAGGAGACCGTGCGCGTGTTCCGCAAGGCGCGCCCGTCGGACGCCGACGGGCGAGCGGCGGCCTGAGGGGCGACGGGACTCCGTTCCACGGACCCCGGACCCCGAACCGGTGGCCAGCGAGCCGCCACGGCCGGTCGTCGGCCCCCGCCCGCGCGGCGGGTCCGCGCCCTTGTTCGGCGGGCGTCACCCGGCGTCCGCCGTCGGGCGCCGCCGCGCCAGGAGAGCGCCGGCGACGAGCGCGGTGAGCGCCGCGGACCACAGGGGCACCTGCACCTCCCAGTCCCCGATGCCGTGCCAGCGGCCCTCCGGCGCGAAGCGCAGGGCCTCGCTGTTGGGCGCCACGTAGAAGGTCTGCCGGACCTCCCGCTCG
>JASFWR010000295.1:0-4825 GCA_050049155.1 Planctomycetota bacterium
CGCGGGTCCCTGGCGAGGGCGGCGTCAGCCAGCCGCTGGGCGCCCTCCACGACGTCGGTCACGCCCAGGTCGGCGAGGGCCCCGTCCACCCTGGGGCCCATCAGGGCCCCGGGCAGGACCTCCGCGGCCTCCGGGAGGACGTTGGCCTCGTCCGGCGGGCTCAGGCGCGCGATGGCCACCGCCTCCTCCGCGATCTGCCGCAGGGCCGCATCGGAGCCCTGGTTGGTGGACGCGAAGCCCAGGCGCCCGCCCATGACCACGCGGACGCCGGTGGTGCCGCCCTCGTCCGACTGCACCTGGCCCAGGTCGCCCTTCTCCACCTTGGCGGAGAGGCTCCGGGCCGTCCGGGCGCAGACCTCGACCTCCTCGGCCCCGGCGGCGCGGGCGGCCTCCAGGAGGAGATCGGCGCGCCGCTCGAGGGTGGGGCGCTGCTCCATGAGCCCGCGCTCCTGCTGCTGCGTGCCCTCCATCAGCGACCTCCCACGAGGATCTCACAGGACAGCCAGGGGCCGCCCGCGTCCACCTTCGCCGGCTGCCCCTTGCCGCAGTAGCCCGAGCCGAGGTCCCAGCGGAAGTCGGAGCTGACGCCGTCCACGGTGGAGAGGACGTCGAACGCCATCCCCGACAGGTTCACGCCGCGCAGGAGCTCCCCGCGCTTGCCGTTCTTGATGGGCCAGGCCTGCAGGGTCCCGAACATGAACTCCCCGTTGGCGTCCGCCTGTCCGTTGCGCGGACCGTCGACCATCAGCCCGTCGTCGATGCCGGCCACGAGCTCGTCGAGCGGCGTCTCGCCAGGGGCGATGTAAGTGTTCCGCATCCGGATGAGCGGCTCGTCGTCGTACTCCCAGGCGCGGGCGTTGCCCGTGGGCGCGACGCCGTGCCGCCCGGCGGTCTGCCGGTCGTGCAGGTAGCTCCGCAGGACCCCGTCCTCGATGACGGTGACCTGGCCCGCCGGGACCCCCTCGTCGTCCACGTCCAGGGTCCCCCCGGCGCCGTCGGCGTACTCGCTCCGGCCGCTGTCGCACAGGGTCACGAGCTCGGAGGCCACGGTGGTGCCGATGCGGTCCCGGGCGCAGCTCCCCGCCTCGACGAAGTCGGCCTCCACGGTGTGCCCCACGGCCTCGTGGGTCAGCAGGCCGACGATGGAGGGGGAGAGCAGGACCTTCTTCCGGCCGCCCGAGGGGTAGCCGGCCCTCAGGAGGTCCACGGCCATGCGGGCGGCGCCGTCCCCGAGCTCGTCGGCGTCGGCGCCCCGGAACAGGCAGTCCCAGGCGCCGGTCACACCCACGCTCCGGGCGCCGCGCTGGAGCTCCCCGTCGGCCTCGGCCACGGTCATCACCCGCAGCTCCGGTCGGACGAGCCGGGTCCACGCCCGCGCGCCGTCGCTGGTGACGATGCCCTTCTCCTCGAACACCTCCGTGTAGCCGCTCGACGCGCTCACGATCCGCGCGCTCTGGGCGCGGGCCCGGGCCTCCAGCCCGAGGACGAGCTCCAGGCGCTCCTCGATGGGGGCCGCGGCGAGCTCGTCGAAGCCCGGGGCGTCGAAGCGCCCCACGGCGAGCTCCGCGGGCGGCGGGCTGTCGATCCGGACCTTCCGCGCGGCGGCCGAGGCCCGGGCCGCGGCCCTGGCCGTGTCGATGGCGGCGCGGACGGCCCCGACCTCGAGGCGGTCCGTGGAGGCGAAGCCGTAGGTCCCGTCGGCGAGCACGCGGACGCCGACGCCGGTGTGCTCGCTCACCTTGGCCTGGTCCACGCGGCCCTTCTCCACGGCGACGCTCCGGGTGCGCTTGGCGTGGTAGCGCAGCTCCACGTGGCCCTCACCGCCGTCGGCCTCGAGGGCCTCGACGAGGATGGGGCGGGGGTCTCGAGTGCTCATGCCCCGAGCCTAGTGCATCCGGCCGCCCCCTCCGAGCCCCGCGCCCGTAGACTCCGCCGGATGCCTGCGGACCGGAAGCCGCGCGAGCGGAGGACCATCGCGCGCAACAAGCGCGCGACCCACGAGTACCTGATCCAGGACGAGCTGGAGGTCGGGATCGTGCTGACGGGCACGGAGGTGAAGAGCCTGAGGGCAGGCCGGGTGTCACTCCAGGAGGCCTTCTGCTTCATCAAGGACGGGGAGTTGCGGGTCATGCGCATGCACATCCCCGAGTACGCCCAGGGCAACGTCCACAACCACGAGCCCACCCGGGACCGCGTCCTGCTCGCCAAGCGGCGCGAGATCGAGAAGTGGACCAAGGCCGTGCGGGAGAAGGGGACGACCCTCATCCCGCTCGAGATCCTCTGGGACGGCGCCCTCGTCAAGCTCCGCGTCGGCCTGGCCAGGGGCAAGAAGCTCCACGACAAGCGACAGAGCAAGCGGGAGAAGGACGACCGGCGCGAGGTCGACCGGGCGCTGAAGGCGGCCCGCCGAGACGGATAGCGGGGCGATCAGCGGTAGGCGCTGGCCCGCTCCTCCCCGAGGGCGGTGCGGTAGCTCGGCAGGCGGCCGAGGCCGTCGAGGACCCGCTGGCGCCGGTCGCCGCCGCGGGTCATGAGGTCCTCGCGGAGCCACGCGATCCGCGCCGGCAGCAGGTCGTCCCTGCGGACGTATCCGGAGGCGATGCGGCCGTCCTCCTCGAGGGCCTCCAGGAAGCGCCGCGCGGTGGGGGCCATGCCCTGGGGGCGGACCGGGAGGAGGATCAGGGCGGGCTCGGCCGCGTACATCTCGTCCAGCATGGCCCGACGCGCCTCGGCCCGCGCGGGGTCACCCTCCGGCACGTTGAGGAACGCCGCCGCGCTGGGGGTCACGAGCCCGCGGATGTCCCAGACGGGGTTGCCGGCCAGCGCCCCGATGAAGCCGATGTCCGGACAGGCGATGGTCTCGTGGGGCTCCGTGAGCTCCAGCACCGCCCAGGCGTCGAGCTCCTGCCGCCCGGGCTCCCACGGAGAAGCGGCGCGCTCGGCGACCTGCCCGAGCCACGCCCCGCGGGGCTCGACCGCCAGGGCGATGTTGTGGGCCCGGTCGTACCCGCGGGTGGCCTGGTCGAAGGCCGCTCCGACAATGAGCAGCAGGAGCAGCGGGGGCGCCACGCGGCCGAGCCGCTCCGGCAGCCCGGCGAAGCCGGCGCAGAGCCCGATGGCGAGGAAGGGGAGCGGGGGGACCAGGAAGCGGTAGCGGGGCATCCAGTCCGTGAAGGCGTAGGCCACGAAGAGGAGACCCGAGAAGCCCATGCACCACGCCGCCACCGGGACCCGGCGCCGTCCGAGGGCCGCCGCCACCGCACCCGCGATCCACAGGGCGGCGAACATGGGCCCCTGGTGGAAGAGGAAGCGCACCAGCAGGAAGCGCTCCACCCGCCCCGCCGCGAGCGCCTCCAGCAGGGGCGGACCGCCGCCCACCTTGGCCGCGTGGGTGGCGGGGAAGAGGCCGCCGTAGAAGAGCAGGCCCGCGACCTCGTAGGTGAGCAGGGGACCGCCCGCCGCGGCGAGCCAGACGGCGTCGCGCCGCCCTAGGGGCAGCGTCCCCATGGCCCGCCAGCGCCGGACCACGAGGTACAGGGCGTACGCCGGCGCCTCCGGCCGGCTCATCCAGACCAACACGAGGAGGAGCGCGGAGAGCGGCCGCCGCTCGGGCGCGTCCATCTCCACCTCGAAGCGCCACACGAGCAGGAGCAGGAGGAGGGTGAAGCTGGCCGTCTCCAGGCCGGCCACGGCCCAGAGGGCCAGGGAGGCGTTGGTGGCGACCACGGCGGCGGCCGCCACGGCCAGGAGCGGCGCGAGCCCGACCCGCCGGGCGACGAGGAAGGTCAGGGGAACGCAGCCCAGCGCACAGGCGAGGCCCCCGAGCTTGAGGCCCAGGGTGGGCGGCACCCCGGCGGCCACCAGCAGCGCGCCGTACAGGGTCCAGAGCGGGTTGGAGAACCCCTCCACCGCCTCGCCCGGATTCCACACCAGGGCCCCGGTGTGGACGAGGTTCTGCCCGTAGCGGAGCGAGATGAACGCGTCGTCCACCGTGTAGGGCCAGAACGAGAGGGCGCTCGCCAGGAGGAAGGCGCACAGGGCCACGAGCGCCGCCAGCACGGCGGGCGCGGGTCGGGCGCCGATCTCTCCAGCGGTCATGGGCGCGAGGATAGGAAGACGGCGCGTTGTGACCGAGCCCGGTCTGGCCTATCCTCCTTCCGGCGCCCGGCGGGGCGCCACCTCATGGATGGGGGCGCACTGGTTTCGACCGGTTTACGTCGCTACCAGGTTGCGTGCCGGGGATCCCAGGTCACCCCGCTAATCATCCCGGGAACGGCATCTTACTTGCCGACAACAACTACGCACTGGCAGCCTGAGAGTTGCCCGTCTTCGCCTGGAGTGCCCGTGGCCGGGCGAAGACGCCATTAGCGGGCTGGTCGCAACGCTGCGCCTCGGGGCCGCGCGACGAGACTTTACCGAGGCTGGCTCAGAAGCAATGTGTCCGCGGGCGGCTGCTGAGTGAGATCTATGCCGGCGGACTATGCACGTAGACGCCGGGTGGGCGCCGATTCCGGGACGGGGGTTCGACTCCCCCCGCCTCCACCATCCTTCACCTGTCCCCCCTCTTCGAGGCAGGGCTGCCGGGCGACGCTCGACTACATTGAGCTGGTCTCCGCCTGGAGGGCTGGTGCGACCGGACCGTTCGCCGCGAGGTTCCTCGGTGCCCGGCAGCGGCTTGGTCGCTCACTTCCCGTCCGACACCAGGCAGTGGAGGGCACCGTCGCGACGCTCGAGGTAGACCTGTAGTCGGCGGCCCTCGGCCTCGACGACCCAGGCGGTGAGCGCGCGGTCCCGCAGGTGAAGGTTCTCGCCGATCCACATGGGC
>JASFWR010000044.1:0-14987 GCA_050049155.1 Planctomycetota bacterium
GGCCACGGGGTCGAGCTTGCTGCTGACCCCGAGGATCACGATCGGGAAGCTCCCGATGTCGAACTTCTGGACCCGCGGGCGCCCGACCTCCTCGGGGAGCTCGTCGATCTCCTGGTCCACGCGAGCCTGGAGGTCGATGGCTGCGGCGTCCACGTCGACGCCGTACCCGAAGCGGACCGTGACCCGGCTCGAGCCCTCGAGAGAGGTGGACTCCAGCTCCTCGACCCCGGGCACGGTGGCCGCGACCTCCTCGATGATCTGCGTCACCAGCCGCTCGACCACCTCGGGGCTGGCGCCCTCGTAGGTCGTGCGGATGGTGCACGAGGGCATCTCGACCTCGGGCAGGAGGTCGATGCGGAGCCGACCCAGGGCGACCACCCCGAGGGCGACGACCATCAGGGAGACCATGGTCGCGAAGACCGGCCGCCGGACGCTCGCTGCGGGGAGGCTCATCGCGGCGCGGCGGGCTCGGCGGGGAGGGCCCCCGAGGCCTCGGGGAAGACCGCCACCTCGCTCCCGTCGTCGCAAAGCTCCTGGCCGAGGGTGACCACGGCGCCCGAGAGGCCGTCGCCGAGCACCTGGACCCGGTCCCCCTCACGCAGGCCGCGGCGGACCGGGACCCAGCGGACGGTCCGCGCCCCGGCAGGGAGTACGAACACGCCCTCCACGCCCTCCCGGGTGAGCAGCGCGCTCACGGGCACGATCGTGGCGGCGGGCGCGTGGTCGAGCTCGAGCGTGGCGCGCACGAACATGCCGGGGCGCAGCCGGAGGTCGGCGTTGGCCACCTCGAGCTCCACGCGGACCTGGCGGGTGGTGCGGCGAAAGACCGGGGCGATGCGCGCGATCCGGCCCTCGAAGGTGTCGCCCGGGTAGGCGTCCGTGGTGAAGGAGGCGCGCTGGTCCAACGCGAGGCGCGAGAAGTCGCGCTCGGGCACGAACACCACGGCCACCACGGGGTCGAGGGCCACCAGGGAGACCATGGGGGTGCTGGCGTTCACCACCGAGCCGACGTCGACGAAGCGCTCGGCGATGTAGCGGAGGGGGCCGGCGCCCGGGTCGGGCCCGTCCCCGTCCTCGTCGGCGCGGGGGGCGTCACGCTCCCACTCGGCCACGATGCGCGTCTGGCCGAGGCGGACGCGGGCGGTCTCGAGGGCGGCCTCGCTGCGGACGACCCGGGCGCGGGCCACGGCGACCATGGCGCGGCTCGCCGCGTTCGCGGCCTCGGCGCTCTCGAGCTCCGCCGCCGACGCGATCCCCTCCTCCCGCAGCTGGGCCTGGCGCGCCAGGGCGCGGCCCGTGAGCCCGGCCGAGGCCTCCGCCTCCTCCAGCGTCGCCTGACCCACGGCGAGGTCGGCCTCCGCCTGGGCCACGGCCTGCACCAGCTCGTCGTCGTCGATCCACGCGATGACCTGGCCGTTCTCCACCGGGTCACCGATGTCCACGGTGAGGCGCTCCACGTTCCCCGGGATCCGCGTGGCCACGAGGACCTCGGCGGAGGCCTCGAGGGTGCCGGTGAAGACGCGGCGCTCGGTGAGCGGCCCGACGGTGATCTGGGCTGTCTCCACCGGGGCGGCAAGGGCGGGGCCGCCGGAGGAGCGCGGGGCCGGGCCGCCCTCGGGGGCGCAGCCGGCGCTCGCGAGCAGCGCGGCGAGGACGGCCGCGGGGGCGCCGAGGGGGATGGTGGCAGGCTGCTTCATGGGGAGAGGAGGACCGGACTCGCGGCGTTCGCCCGGGGCCGGGCGAACGATGCACGCGGCGCCCGGGCTCAGCGGCCCTCGCAGCGCGAGGGGTCCAGGCCGAGCCGGGCCGTGAGCCGCTGGAGATCCTCGGGGAACGGGGCGCTCACGTCGAGGTGGAAAGGCCCGTCGAGGGAGAGTCGGAGCGCGTGGAGCGCCTGCCGCGGGTGCTCGTCGCAGGGGGGGGAGCGGTACCACTCCTCCCCGACCAGCGGGTGTCCGAGGTGCGCTGCGTGGATGCGGATCTGGTGCGTCCTGCCGGTCCGGAGCCGGACGTCGAGGAGGGCGTGTTCGGCGGCTCGATCGGCGACCCGGAGCTCCGTGCGCGCGTCGCGCCCGTCCGGGGTCACCCCGAGCGACGTCTCGGTCGCCTGGCCGATGGGGGAGGTCTCCACGTGGGCCTCCCAGTCCGGCCGCCCGTGGACCACGGCCACGTAGCGCTTGTGCGTCGACGCTGCGGAGAGCGCGTCCTTCAGGGGCGCGACCGCGCGCCGCTCGGTGGTGAAGAGGTTGACGCCGCTGGTGTCCGCGTCGAGCTGGTGGACCGCCCAGACCATCGTCCCGGCGCGCGCGATGACGGCGTGCTGGAGGCAGTCGGGGTCGTCGAGCGCTCGGCCGGTGGAGGGCAGGCCAGCGGGCTTGTCGATCGCGAGCAGCGGGCCGCGCTCGAGCAGGATCCGCGCGCGGAGCTCTTCGGGGGACATGGGGAGGGGGCGGGGCTTCCGCAGGGCTCGGAGAGGGCCTGGGGGGCGTTCAGGCGCCCCGCTTCCGACCTCCTGGCGGCCGTGCGCTAGGATGGAGCCGTCCTCAGTCCACCACCCCCGACCCCATGTTCAAGCACTTCCTCCCCGCGGTCGTCGCGCTCGGCCTCGTGGCCTGCTCGGCCGAGACCGCCGAGTCCGGCGACGCCGCCGCCCCCGCTGGCCAGCAGGCCGCCGCCCAGACCGTCACGCTCCGCCTCACCGGGATGACGTGAGGCGCCGGCTGCCCCCCGCAGGTGCAGGCTGCACTTGCCGAGCTCGATGGCATCGAGAAGTCCGACGTCGTCGTCGACTACTCCAAGAAGACCGCGACGATCGACTGCTCCGGCACGGAGCTCGACGCGAAGGCCCTGATCGCCGCCTTCGAGGGCACGCGCTTCTCGGCGACCCTCTGAGGTCCGCCCCGAGCTCGAGGCCGCCGTCCGGCCGGTCATCGTGAGAAGAAGAAGGAGGCCCCGCGGCTCGCGCCGCGGGGCCTCCTTCGTGTCTCACCGGGCAGCGCGGCGAGGCCGGCTGCCCGCGGGGCGGGTCACTGGAACGAGACCTCGATGCCCTGGGAGAAGTTGGAGGTCGCCGTGCCCATGGAGGAGTCACGGAACCAGGTGGTGAAGTTGAACACGTCACCCGGCGACGCCGAGATGAAGCCGGTCGGGCTCGGGATCTGGGTCAGGTCCACCGGGAGCATGATCTCGCCGTTGGCGCCGCCGTTCAGGATCTGGCCCGGCCCGACGTAGCGCCCGATGGCGCCGCTGAGGCACAGGTTGCCCTGGCTGCCGCCGGGGTTGGCGACGAAGCCCTGGGTCTGGCTGACCAGGAAGAAGCCGAAGGAGTTGGCCGGCATCGAGCTGCAGACCAGGGTCAGGTCGTTCAGGGAGACGACCGGCGTGCCCTGGACGCTGATCTCCGCGGGGGAGCCGGACGAGTTGGTCACGGCCGGGCCGCAGAAGCTCGTGCCGAAGCTCGGGCCGGTGCCGGGGAAGATCTGGATGCCGTTCAGGCTGTCGAAGGAGGCCGTCACCGACACGTCGATCACGAGCGGTTGCCCGACGCCGACCGTCACCGTGTGGACCGCGTGGGTGATGCCGGGCGAGTACCCGAGGCAGAAGTCGCCGCCGACGTCCTGCGCCGGGTCGGCCGAGCCCGGCACCGAGATGTTGGTGAGGAAGTTCGGGCTGTCCGGCGCCATGGCGTAGGTGAGCACCGTGTAGGTCCCGCCAGGCAGGCCGTCGAAGCGGAACTGGCTGTCTCCGCCCACGTACCCGCAGTCGTCCATGAGCGCCGCGTCGTCCCCGAAGGTGCAGGCCTCGTCGAAGAGGAGCGGGATGGGGTCGGTGCCGAGGCCGTCCCAGGTGAGCGTCACCGCGGTGGCGTTGTTGCCGATGTCGTTGAGCGGCGGGGTGACGAAGACCGGCCCGGCGACGAAGTCCAGGTCGAGGTCGTTCCAGTGACCGCTCGTACCCGCGGCGGCGCCGAAGGTGCTCGTGGGGGTCCCGGCACCGCCGGAGACGCTGCCGATGTCCACGTAGATGGAGGGTTGCTGAGCGAGTCCGACGCCGGTGGTGGACGCGATGACGGCGAGGCCGCGGAGGAGACGATTCATGCTGATCCGGGGAGGGAGAGGTAAGAGGAGGGAAAGGAACGCTCATCTTCAGGGTAGCGAATGGCCGGCGAATCGACGCAGCACCTCGCCCGGGCGTGGTCCTGGAGGGGGTATGGGCCGATTCGAGACACGGGGAAGCCGCGATCCGAGCGGCCCCTGACCGGCGGGTCGTCCACGCGGCCTGCGATCCGAGGTCCCGGAGATGGGAAGTCGCCGAGACCGGTGGACGGGCGGTCCCGTTGCTCGAAGATGGCGTCCCTCACTCGACCTCCGCCGCTCCCATCCACGGCGCCCGCGCCCCGAACATGTCGCTCCCCACCTCCCTCACGCCCCCCCGCCGCGTCCTCATGGGGCCCGGTCCGTCCGACGTCGACGACGCGGTGCTCGCGGCCATGGCCCGGCCCACCCTCGGCCACCTCGACCCCCGCTTCCTCGAGGTCATGGACGAGCTGCGCCAGATGCTCAGGAGCGTCTTCCGCACCGAGAACGAGCTGACCATGCCCATGTCGGGCACGGGGTCGGCCGGGATGGAGACGTGCATGGTCAACCTGCTGGAGCCTGGCGACCGCGTGCTGGTCGGGGTGAACGGCGTCTTCGGGACCCGAATGGCCGAGGTCGCCAGGCGCTGCGGCGCGGAGGTCACGGAGGTCGCCGGCGAGTGGGGGCGGGCCTTCGACGCGGAGACGCTCCGCGCGGGAGCCGAGCACGACCGCTACGACCTCGTCGCCGTCGTGCACGCGGAGACTTCCACGGGCGTGCTGCAGCCCATCCCCCCGGTGCGGGCCCTCGCGGACGACCTCGGGGCCCTGCTGCTCATCGACTGCGTCACCTCGCTCGCGGGGCACGCCGTTGAGATCGACGGGTGGGGCGTCGACGCGGCGTACTCGGGCACGCAGAAGTGCCTCTCCTGCCCGCCGGGCCTCGCCCCCGTGACGTTCTCCGCGCGTGCCGTCGAGCGCATGCGGGCGCGGAAGCACCCCGTGCAGTCGTGGTACCTCGACCTCTCGCTGATCCAGGGCTACTGGGGCGAGGAGCGCAGCTACCACCACACGGCGCCCATCAACATGCTCTACGGGCTGCACGAGGCCCTGCGGCTCGTGCTCGAGGAGGGGCTCGACGCCCGGTTCGAGCGCCACCGCCGCCACTCCGAGATGCTCTGCGAGGGGCTCGCCGGCCTGGGCCTCGCGCCCCGCGTGCCCGAGCCGGAGCGCCTCACGCCGCTCACGACCATCGCGATCCCCGACGGCGTGGACGACGCCGCGGTCCGCGGGCACCTCCTCCGGCACTACGGCCTGGAGATCGGGGGCGGGCTTGGCCCCATGAAGGGCAACACCTGGCGCGTGGGCCTGATGGGCGCCGGCTCCACCGAGCGCAACGTGAAGCTGTGCCTCGCCGCGCTGGGCGAGGCGCTCCAGTCGGCCTGACGGTGCCGCCCGTCCGGGGCCCCCGGGGCGGCCTCCGGTGAGCGGGCCCCGAGGGGAGGTTGGGGGGACTTCCCTTGAGTCTGCCCCCCGGACTTCTCCACAGTCTGGGCGGCCCGCGCGGGGCCGGGGCGGGGGGCTCCGGTGCCCTCCGCGGGGCACCCGACCCATGCCGAACATCGCCCTCGACCGCTCGTTCGCCCCGCGGCCCCGCCGCTCCGCCCGGCTGCTCCTCCTCGGGGCCCTCTCGCTCGTCCCGCTGACCGCGTGCGGTGGGGGAGGCGGCGGGAGCCAGTCCCCGGGCGCCGGGACCCCGGCCACGGTCACGGCCCTCTCCCCCGATGCGCGGGTGGACCTGCCCGGCCGCGTCAGCGTGTTCCTCAAGGTCACCGAGGGCGACGGGTCGCCGGCCGCGGACCTGACCGGCGCGGACTTCAACGTCTACGAGAACGAGCAGCTCGTCTCCCAGACGGAGAGCGCCCAGCGCATCGTCGCCCAGCCCCAGGTCTTCCGCTCCTACCTCCACCTCATCCTCGACCGCAGCAACAGCGTGCAGTCGGTCGGCGCGGCCGCGGTGGAGGACGGCGCCCGCGAGTTCATCGAGGCGGTCACGGAGGAGCCGGAGAACTACGTGAAGATCAGCTGGTTCGACGGCTCGCCCTCGATCCACGCCATCGCGGGCTACGACTTCGGGTTCTCCAACGACCGCGCCCTGCTCCTCGCGGCCATCGACGCTCTCAACGACGAGCCGCCGTTCAGCACCTCCACCAACCTCTACGGGGCGGTGGTCGACGGGGTCGAGGCCCTGGACGACGTGGACGTCAGCGCGGCGAACAGCGGCGTCGAGAACCGCTCGCTGACCCTGGTGACCTTCACGGACGGCACCCACCAGGCCGGGCCCGCCGTCACCCTGCAGGACGCCCTGGACGCCATCGAGGGCGTGAGCCCCGAGGGCACGGAGCACACGGCGTTCACCATCGGCGTGGGGGAGGAGTTCGACGCGGCGGTCCTGTCCGCGCTCGGCCCGAACGGGACCGCGACGGCGGCGGAGTTCGGCCAGCTCGCGGAGGCCTTCGAGGACATCGGCGGCCAGGTCCGGGACCTCGCCAACAGCTTCTACTTCCTGAGCTACTGCTCGCCGAAGACCAGCGGGATCAACACCCTCCGCATCTCGGTGCTGCCCCAGCCCAACAACTCCGCGGACGCGCAGTTCACCTTCGACGCCCAGTACTTCGGCGGCGGCTGCGCCTTCCTCGACATCCGCAACCACCCCGACATGGGCGGCCCCGGCGCCCGGGCGTTCCTCTCGGACGCGGTTGAGCTACCGGGCGGCGAGGTGGTGGCCTGCGGCTGGCGCACGGCGGACTGCACGGAGCCCGGCTGCGGCACCCCCGCCACCGCCTTCGTCGCGCGGTTCCAGGCGAGCCCCGCGGGGGCGCCGGGCCCGAACCTCCCGGACGGGCTCCTGGACACCACCTTCGGGGTGGGCGGCGTGCTGGACCTGGAGGTGGCGCCCTTCGACGTGAGCGGCGCGACCACCCTCGCGCTGGACGTGCTGACCGGCGACCTGATCGTCGGCGGGTGGGCCCGGGCGAGCAGCGCGAGCGGCTTCTCCCAGGCGGCCCTGTGGCGCGTGGCGCCGGACGGCAGCGGTGCGACGCGCGTCGACCTCCCCAACCCGGCCATCACGGACCAGGCCGTCATGGACCTCGCGCCCACGGCCTCGGGCGGCTTCGTGGCGGTGGGCTTCCAGGGGATCGGCTCGCGCTCCTTCACGGCCTGGAGCCTCCTCGCGGACCTCACCCTGGACGCCGGCTTCGGCGCGGGCGGGGTGGTGGTGGAGCCCGCCACCCCCGAGTTCGGCAACGAGGGCGCCGCCCAGGTGGTCCCCGCCGGCGACCGCTACTACGTCATCGGCCACGTGGACGGCGGCGTCCGGGTGCTCGCCCTCGACCCGACGGCGGGCGCGCCCGTGGCGGGCTTCGGCGGCGGGTCCGTGGACGCGCTCCGCTTCTTCGCGGGCGCGACGTACACGGCGCGCTGCGGCGAGGCGAGCCTCGACGCCTCGGCGAACCTGGTGCTGGCGGGGACGCTCACCGGCCAGTTCGGGGGCTCCGTCGTCCGCGACCAGCCCGCGCTCTGGCGCCTCCGCCCCGACGGCACCCGGGACACCACCTTCGCGGGGAGCCTCTCCTCCCCGACGGCGGGCACCGGGGTCGTCACCCTCCGTGAGGGCTCCACCAACAACCCGGACATCGACTTCGGGCTCGACACCGGGCTGCGCTCCCTCGCGATCGGGCCCGACGGGACCCTGCTCGCCGCCGGCCAGCGCAGGAACGCCGAGGGGCACACCGACCTCGCCGTGTTCGCCTTCGGCGACGACGGGGTCCTCTCCAGCGACTACAACTTTCTCGGCTTCCTCATCGACGACGGCGCCAGCGCTGACGACTCCTTCGAGTACGGGAGCGTCCTGCGGGTGCTGCAGTCGGGGGCCATCTGGACCCTCGGGGTCTCCAACCCCGACGCACCTGGCACCCCCGGGGGCACGAGCGACGTCCCGACGGTCTGGGTCGACCGGGACCCCGAGCGGGTCTTCCCCCCGATCGGGAACTGAGCGCGGCGCCTCAGAAGTTGAAGCCCACGCCGAGGGTCACCTGGGCGTAGTCGCTGTCGAAGCTGGACCCGTCGACGGTGTACTCCGTCCCGAAGATCGCCCGCCCGTCGAGGGTGACGTGGACGGTCCGCGAGAGGTCCAGGAGCAGCCCTGCGTGGGCGTACGCGCCGAGGTCCCCGTCGCTCTCCCGGGCCTCGAGCCCCCCCGTCCGGACGCGGGTGTCGTTGGTGATCCAGGTGGCGCCGGCGCCCAGGTAGGGATGCACGGGCCCGTCGCCGATCTCGGTGCGCAGGCCGGCGTGGAACTCGCTCTGGAGGAGCTCGAGGTCGCCGAAGCCGCCGCCGGAGAGCGGGGCCCCGCCCTGGGAGTCCTGCCCGAAGGTGAAGCCGACCTCGTAGCCGACGGCCGCGTCCGGGCGGACCTGCGAGAGCTCCACGCCGAAGACGAAGGGCTCCTCCGTCGGCGCGAAGGCGTCGTCGAGGGTGCGCCCGCCGAAGGTGAAGGTGAGGCGGCCCGTGGGGCGCCTCGAGTAGTCGCCGGCGTCCGACCGATCCTGGGCTCCGGGCGGGAGGGCGGGGGCCGCGCAGGCGGCGAGGAGCGCGAGGAGCGCGGGGAGCACGAGGGCGGCGAGCGAGGGGCGCATGGGTCGCGGAGGCGTGAGGCGGCCTTGGAAGCGCGCGGGGCCGCGCCGATGGTCGGCGCGGCCCCGGCGGAGGAGGGCGGGGGCTGGCGCCGCCCGCTGGTCGAGTCGGGTCGGGATCACATGTACCCGAGGCCCTTCATCTTCTTCATGCTGTCGGCGTCGCCGGAGTTGGCGATGTCCTGCTTGAGGGCCTCCACGAGCTCGTCGATCGTGCTGTCGTCGGCCCAGCGCTTCTTGCCGGCGTCCATCACGTCGATGGCCTGCATGTAGGCGGAGTGGGTCCGAAGGCCGCTGACCACGTACTTGAAGTCCCCGGGCTCCACCATGTCGGGGTGGTCGGCGGCGAACTTCAGGAAGGCGTCCCGGGCCTCGTCCGCGCGGCTCTCGGAGAGGGCCTCGGCGTAGACGATCACCACCTCCTTGTGCTCGGCGGAGCCCTGCTCCACGGCCGCGAGCTGGCTCTCGGCGGCCTCGATGGCCGCGTCGTACTGGCCCTGCTGGATGAGCTGGGCGGGGTCGGCGTCGGAGCCCCCTCCCGAGCACGCGGCCAGGGCGAGGGTGAGGGAGAGGGGGAGGAGGAGGGTCTTGAACTGCATGGGATCCTGGGTCGCGCCCCGCGTGGGGCGGTGGTCGTGAGAGGAAGCTTACCGCTGGTACGTGCGGGGGGCGGGGGTGTCGGAGCCGCCTGCGTGGAAGCGCCCGGGAGGGGCCTGGGACGCCCCACAGTGGGACACTCCAATCGCACTCCAGTTGCGCCCCTAAGGCTCCGATAGGAGTATCATAGGAGTGCGATCGGAGTGCCGGGGCCGCGTGTGCGGCCTGAGAGGGCCCTCCCATCACTACCAAGTCGCATCCGCAAGTCGCCGTGAGAGAGTCGAAGGTCACCGTCAAGATCCCCCGTCCGCTGTATCGGAAGATCCAGCAGGTGGTGGACGGGTCGGGCTTCAACTCGCCCACGGACTTCATCGTCTTCGTGCTCCGAGACCTGATGGGCGACACGCCCTCCGCGAAGGTCACCCCCGCCGAGGGGGTCGAGGGCTCGGACTTCACCCAGGAAGAGCTCGATGACGTGAAGCGGAAGCTCGAGAACCTCGGCTACCTCTGATTCCTCCGAAGGGCCGCCGGCCCACACCTCTCCTCACCGACATGACCGCCGCCAACGCTTCCATCCTTCCCGTCCACGGGGGCCTCGAGAGCCCCGTCAACCGCATCGACGCCGCCGCCGCGAGCGCCGGTGAGGGCCTGCCCAAGGTGGACGTGAACGAGGTGGACCGGACCTCCCTCTACCGGATCGCCGACGGCACCCTCTCGCCGCTCGAGGGCCCCATGGCCCGCGCCGACTACGACATGGTGCTCTCCGAGCAGGCCATCGAGCGCGGCGGGAGCAAGTGGGCCTGGACCATCCCGATCATCCTCCCGGTCACCGACGAGGAGGCCGCGGCGTGCGCCGACGGCGCCAGGATCGCTCTCGCCTCCGACGGTGAGGTCTTCGGCGTCCTCACGGTCGACGGCGGCGCCTACGACTGGGACAAGGCGGCCTTCATCAAGGCCGTGTACCGCACGGACCGCACGGACCACCCGGGCGCGCGCCTGTGGACCTCCGACGAGCGCACCAAGCTCGTGGGGGGCACCATCACCCTCGCGCCCGAGCAGGACAGCCGCCCCTTCGCCGCGCGCGTCATGGGCCCGGCCCAGACCCGCAAGCTCATCGAGGAGCGCGGCTGGGAGCAGTCCATCGCCTTCCAGACTCGCAACCCGCTCCACCGCGCCCACGAGTACGCCCTCGTCTACGGCGCCGAGGTCATCCTCCGGGAGACCGGCAAGAAGACCGGCGTGATCCTCAACCCGCTCGTCGGCCAGCTCAAGGGCGACGACGTCCCCGCCTCCACGCGGATGGACACCTACGAGGCGCTCGTGAAGAACCGCCTCCTGGGTGAGGGCGACAAGGACGCGGAGCTCTGGGAGTCGAAGGGGCAGGACCTGAACGACCAGCTCGAGCTCGTCGGCCTGGACATGCGCATGTACTACGGCGGCCCCAGCGAGGCCGTGATGCACGCCATCTACCGCCAGAACCTGGGCTTCACCCACTTCATCATCGGCCGCAAGCACGCCGACGCTCCGTACGACGACAAGACCGCGATCTGGGGCGACTTCGACGCCCAGACGGTGTTTGACGAGCTCGGCGGTGCCCTCGCGATCAGCACCGTGAATGTCGGCTTCGCCGCCTACTTCGAGGAGCTCGGCCGCGTCGGACTGATGGAGGCCAACAAGGACAAGACGTCCGTCTTCATCTCGGGCACCAAGGTGCGCGAGCAGCTCGTCAGCGGCGAGAACCCCGACCCGCGCATCATGCGTGAGACCACGGCGGAGATCCTCGTCGAGTACTACAAGACCAAGGGAGAGTGATCCGATGGGCCTGTTCGACAAGTTCAAGAAGAAGCCGGCGACCCCGCCGCGCCCGATGCCGCGCCTCCCGATGCGGCCGGGGATGGTTCAGAAGCCCGACCCGCAGGCGGAGAACCACTTCATCATCATCATCCTCGACTCGTGCCGGTACGACGCGTTCATGTCGGCCGAGACGAAGACGATCTCGAAGCTGTCGGGCGGCAAGGTGGAGAAGCGCTACACCTACGCCTCGTGGACCGCGCCGTCCCACTACAACCTCCTGACCGGCCTCCTGCCGCACACCTCCCCGGAGAACGTGTACGCGTCGGAGTACTACAAGGAGGACTTCTACAACTACAACAAGCGCCTGGGCTCCAAGGGCACCGACATCGACTTCGGCGCCATGGTCCCCGGGCTCTGGCTGCCCGGCTTCCTGCAGCAGAAGCTCGGCTACGACACCCATGCCCGGGTCTCCCTTCCGGTGCTGAACCCGAAGACCGGCATCAACCGCGCCTTCGACAGCTTCCAGCTGATGGACAGCCACAACGACATGGCGGCGATGATCCCGACCATGAAGTTCGACGGGCCGCGGCCGCACTTCTACCTGCTCAACGTCGGGGAGACTCACTACCCCTACGCCAAGCCGGACGAGGACTCCTCCATGTGGCCGCGCATCAGCGGGGTCAACGGGGTCTTCCGGAAGATGAACGACCAGATCGCCGAGAGCGACGAGGACAGCAAGTTCAAGGAGGACTTCCAGTTCTTCGACCAGGACAAGCTGGACCAGCTCAAGGAGCGCCAGGTCGACACCGTCCGCTACCTCGACGGCGTCTTCGAGCAGCTCTACGACACTGTCCCGAAGAACACCCACATCATCGTCACCGCCGACCACGGCGAGCTGTTCGGTGAGGCCGGGTACTTCGGCCACGGCCCGATCATGCACGAGAAGTGCTTCGAGGTCCCGTACCTCGAGGGGATGATCCGCTGACGCGGAGCCCGACACGAATCCAAACACCCAACCACTCCAACCAACCAACTCACCACCATGTCCCAGAAGGGTTTCGTTCTCTGGTTCACCGGCCTCTCCGGCTCGGGCAAGTCCACCCTCGCCGAGTACCTCACGCCCGTCCTGATGGAGCGCGGCAAGAACGTCGAGGTCCTCGACGGCGACGTCGTCCGCACCAACCTCTCCAAGGGCCTCGGCTTCTCCAAGGAGGACCGTGACACCAACGTCGCGCGCATCGGCTTCGTCGCCAACCTGCTCGCGCGCAACGGCTGCTGCTCGATCACCGCCGCGATCTCGCCCTACCAGGACGTGCGCGACCAGTGCCGCGGCATGGTCGACCCGGCCCGCGCCGAGTTCGTCGAGGTCTACGTCGAGGCGCCCCTCGCCGTCGTCGAGGAGCGGGACACCAAGGGCCTGTACAAGAAGGCCCGCGCCGGCGAGATCAAGAACTTCACCGGCGTCAGCGACCCCTACGAGGCGCCGACCAACGCGGAGATCACGGTCCACACCGGCGACGAGTCCATCGAGGAGTCGGCGGCCAAGATCCTCGCCTACCTCGAGGAGCGCGGCCTGATCAACGCCCAGGGCTGAGCCAGGGCCTCGCGCCACCCGGACGGCCGGCTCCCCGAGAGGGGGGCCGGCCGTCCTCGCGTGGGTGGACGCCCCGACGGGGGCCGGCGGAGGGCCTATCATTCGTGCGTGCCTGCGCCGCGACCCGTCCCCACCGCCCGTCGGATCCTCCCCACGCCGGACCCGCTCCGGCTCGGCTGGGTCGAGGCGGAGGCGAGCGGCGCGGGCCTGACGCGGCTGGCGTTCCACGACCGGGAGCCGGCGGGCGCGGAGCGGCCGGAGAACGGAGCGGCCGAGGGTCACCTCGCGCGCCTCGCGGAGGAGATGGCGGCGTATCTCGGGGGATCCGAGGCGCCCTTCAC
This sequence comes from Planctomycetota bacterium, assembly GCA_050049155.1. Lineage (GTDB taxonomy): Bacteria > Planctomycetota > UBA1135 > UBA1135 > Saltatorellus. The sequence continues at coordinate 13,099 of JASFWR010000044.1, forward strand.
GGTGCCCGTCGCGGCGGAGGGCACCCCCTTCCAGCAGGAGGTCTGGGGAGCGCTCGGCTCCCTCGGGTTCGGAGAGCGCACGACGTACGGGGACCTCGCGGTCCGGCTGGGCCGACCTTCAGCGACCCGGGCGGTGGCGGCGGCCATCGGGCGGAACCCGGTGCTCGTCGTGGTGCCCTGCCACCGGGTGGTGGGGGCCGGGGGGCGACTGACGGGGTACGCCGCCGGTCTCCCCCGCAAGCGGACCCTGCTCGAGCTCGAGCGCCCCGCGACCCCGCTCTTCACCGACCCCGGCGGCCACCGGCTGCTCACCCTCTCCCCGGCCGAGTCCGGAGCCGTGGGGGCGGCGCTCACGGCGCTCGGCGTGCGCTTCGACGAGGTCGGTCCGGAGGCGGCGGGCTGCGCGGGCCCGGAGATGGCGGTGCTCCGCTTCCCGCCCGACGTGGACGCCGGGGCGGTCCGCGCGGCCATGGCGGCCGCCGCTGGATCCGCCGCTGGATCCGCCGCTGGGGGCGGCGCGTGAGCGAGCTCCGGATCCGCGGCGCGAGGGAGCACAACCTCCAGGGCGTCGACCTCGACCTCGAGCGCGGGCAGTGGGTGGCGGTCACCGGCGTCTCGGGTTCGGGGAAGACCTCGCTGGTCTTCGAGACGCTGGTCCGAGAGGGACAGCGGCGCTACCTCGGCGCGCTCTCCGCGCGGGCGCGTCAGTTCTTCGGGAAGCTCGGGCGCGCCGAGGTGGACCAGGTGGAGGGCCTCCCGCCCGCCATCGCCATGGGCTCGGCGGACGCCCGGGCGAGCGTCCGCTCCACGGTCGGCACGCTGACCGGCACCCTCGACCTCCTGCGCCTCCTCTACGCGCGGGCGGCCACCGAACCCGGGGGCGTCGAGCTCACCCGCAGCCACTTCAGCTTCAACCACCCCGACGGGGCCTGCCCGCGCTGCGGCGGGAGCGGCGTCGAGGACGAGGTCAGCGAGGACCTGCTCGTCGAGGACGCCACGCGGAGCATCCGCGACGGGGCGCTCAAGCCGACCCTGAAGAACGGCTACACGGTCTACTCCCAGGTCACGCTGGAGGTGATGGACACCATCTGCCGGGCGCACGGCTTCGACGTGCACACCCCGTGGCAGGAGCTCACCCGGGAGCAGCGCGACGTGATCCTGCGGGGAACGCGCGCCCTCAAGGTGCCCTTCGGCAAGCACAGCATCGAGTCCCGCATGAAGTGGGAGGGCATCACCGCCCGCCCGCGGGAGGAGGGCTACTACCGCGGGATCATCCCCGTCATCGAGGAGACCCTCAAGCGCAACCGGAACCCGAACATCCTGCGCTTCGCGCGGTCCGTGCCGTGCGCGGAGTGCGCGGGCGCGCGGCTCGCGCGGCCGGGCCGTGAGGCCGAGGTCCGCGGGCTGCGCCTGCCGGAGCTCCTGGCCCTGCCCGCCCGCGAGCTCGGCCCCGCCCTCGACGGCCTGGGCACGGACGAGGTCGTCACGGCGATCGTCCCCGAGCTGCGCCGCCGCCTCGAGCGGATGGAGCTCCTCGAGCTCGGGCACCTGGCGCTCGGCCGCGAGAGCACCACCCTCTCCACCGGCGAGGCCCAGCGCATCCAGCTCGCCTCCCAGCTGGCGGCGCCCCTGGGCGGGCTCCTGGTCGCCCTCGACGAGCCCACCCTCGGCCTCCACCCGAGCGGCCAGCCCGGGATGGCCGCCGTGCTCGAGGAGCTGCGCGACCGCGGCAACACGCTCGTGGTGGTGGAGCACGACCCGGACATGGTGCGGCGCGCGGACCACGTGGTGGAGGTCGGCCCCGGCGCCGGCCCCGCCGGCGGGCGGATCGTCCGGAGCGAGCCCGTGGCGGGGCACCCGCTCGGGGAGCCCCTCGCGCGGGCCAACTC
>JASFWR010000045.1:0-14940 GCA_050049155.1 Planctomycetota bacterium
AACCCGCGGCGATCAGCCTCATCGGCGGCACCGGAATCCGGGGCGCCGCGCTCCGGCGGGGCCTTTCATTGCGGCGCCCAGGCGTCTAAACAGGGTCCGGTGCGGGTCCCCTCGGGACCCCCTCCGATCACGGGCCGGGCACCTGCCGCGGCCCCCTTCAGACCCATCCGAACCAGCCTGATGATCATCCGAAGCCATGCCTTCCCGCTCCTCGTGAGCTCGCTCTTCCTGGGCGCCGTGTCCTGCTCCTCCACCTCCGGAGGCGACGCGGCGACGGTCCCGGCGGCCCGGCCCGTGGCGGCCGACGCCGACGTCTCCCAGTGCCCGGTGATGGGCGGCGAGGCCAAGGCGGCCCTGGCCGGCGCAGCCGTGGCGGACGACGACGGCCGCTACCGCAAGAACGCCGACTGGTGGCCGAACCGCCTCGACCTCTCCATCCTCCGCCAGAACTCGGAGAAGAGCGATCCCATGGGCGACGGCTTCGACTACGCGGCGGAGTTCGCCAAGGTCGACCTCGACGAGCTGCGCGCCGACGTCAAGGCGGCCATGCTCGACTCGCAGGACTGGTGGCCCGCCGACTGGGACAACTACGGCGGCCTCTTCATCCGGATGGCCTGGCACAGCGCCGGCACCTACCGGAGCACGGACGGCCGCGGCGGCTCCGCCGACGGCATGCTGCGCTTCGCGCCCCTGAACAGCTGGCCCGACAACGCCAACCTGGACAAGTCGCGCCGCATCCTCTGGCCGGTGAAGCAGAAGTACGGCCGCTCCGTGTCCTGGGCGGACCTGATGATCTTCGCGGGCAACGTGGCCCTCGAGCACTCCGGCTTCGAGACCCTCGGCTTCGCCGGCGGCCGCGAGGACCTGTGGGAGGCCCAGGAGGACATCAACTGGGGCCCCGAGGACGAGTGGCTCGGCGTGGAGCGCTGGGAGGAGGGCCGCCAGCTCAAGGGCGACCTCGCCGCCGCCCACATGGGCCTCATCTACGTGAACCCGGAGGGCCCGGACGGGAACCCGGACCCGCTCGCCGCCGCCCACGACATCCGCGTCACCTTCGGCCGCATGGCCATGAACGACGAGGAGACGGCCGCGCTCATCGCCGGCGGGCACACCCTCGGCAAGGCCCACGGCGCCGCGCCGGCGGGGGACAACGTCGGCCCCGACCCGGAGGCCGCCCCGATCGCGGCCCAGGGCTTCGGCTGGACCAACCGCTACGGCACCGGCAACGGCGCCGACACCATCACCAGCGGGCTCGAGGGCGCCTGGACCTCCACGCCGACCACCTGGTCGTCGGAGTACCTGGACAACCTCTGGGGCTACGAGTGGGAGCTGACCGCCAGCCCCGCGGGCGCCAAGCAGTGGACCCCGGTGGGCGCCGGCAACGTGGTGCCTGACGCCCACGTGGACGGCAAGCGCAACAAGGTGATGATGCTCACCACCGACCTCGCCCTCCGGGAGGACCCGGCCTACGCCGCGATCACCAAGCGCTGGCAGGAGAACCCGGGCGAGTTCGACAAGGCCTTCGCCGCCGCCTGGTACAAGCTCACCCACCGGGACATGGGCCCGGTCTCGCGCCTGCTCGGCGCCGAGGTGCCCCCGGCGCAGCTCTGGCAGGACCCGATCCCGGCCGTGGACCACGCGCTCATCGACGCCGCGGACCAGAAGCGCCTCAAGGCCATGATCCTGGACTCCGGGATCGCCCCGAGCGACCTCGTCTCCGTGGCCTGGGCCTCCGCCTCCACCTACCGCGACAGCGACAAGCGCGGCGGCGCCAACGGCGCCCGCGTGCGCCTCGCGCCCCAGAGCGGCTGGGAGGCCAACGACCCCGACACCCTCGCCAGGGTCCTCGCCTTCTACGGCGGGCTCCAGGAGCGGATGAACGGCATGAACTCCGACAAGAAGGTCTCCATGGCGGACCTGATCGTCCTCGGCGGCTGCGCCGGCATCGAGGCCGCGGCGGCCGCCGCCGGCACGCCGGTGGAGGTGCCCTTCACCCCGGGCCGCATGGACGCCACGGACGAGATGACCGACAACGCCAGCTTCGACGTGCTCGAGCCCAAGGCCGACGGCTTCCGGAACTACTTCTCCGGCGGCGCCTACCTGAAGCCGGCCGAGGCCCTCGTGGACAAGGCCAACCAGCTGACCCTGACCGTGCCCGAGATGACGGTGCTCGTCGGGGGCATGCGGGCGCTGGGCGTGAGCGCCGCCGGCTCGGCCGGGGTGCTCACCGAGACCCCGGGCCAGCTCGACAACGCGTTCTTCGTCAACCTCCTGGACATCCGCACGCGCTGGAGCGCCGCCGACGACGGCTCCGACTCCTTCACCGGGACGGACCGCGCCACGGGCGCCGAGAAGTGGACGGCCACCTCGGTGGACCTGATCTTCGGCTCCAACTCCGAGCTCCGCGCGGTGGCCGAGGTCTACGGCACCGGCGACGGGGCGGCGAAGTTCCTCGAGGACTTCGTGGCGGCGTGGGACAAGGTCATGAACCTGGACCGCTTCGACCTCGACTGAGCGTCCGCTCCGCCCGCGGGCGCCGGCAGGTGTCCGCGGCGGCGCGACCGAGCACGGCGGGGCCGGGTCCTTCGGGGCCCGGCCCTCCTTCGTGGCCCGTTCCTCCAGCGTGAGTGGGGCGGCCCTCGCGGTCCCCGTCAGGCCCCCTCGCGGTCCCCGTCAGGGCCTCGGCGCGAGGTGCCGCGGGAGGTGCTCCACCCGCTCGCAGCCGAGCTGCTCCATGACCTGGGTCAGCTGACGCAGGAGCATGGTCATCACGTGGGGCCCGCCCCGGGCGCCGAGGGCGCAGACGGCGTACATGAAGGAGCGCCCCATGAAGGTGAAGCGCGCGCCGCTCGCCATGGCGCAGGCCACGTCGGGCCCGCTCCGGACCCCGCTGTCGAAGAGGACCTCCATGCGGTCCCCGAACTCGGCCGCGAGGCGGGGTAGGGCGTGGATGGTGGAGGTGCCCACCTCCAGCTGCCGGCCGCCGTGGTTGGACACGATGATGCCGTCGGCGCCGAGGGCCAGGACACGCTCGGCGTCCTCCGGGTTGACGATGCCCTTGACCACCAGCTTGCCCTTCCACCGGTCGCGGATGGCCGCGATGCGGTCCGCGGAGAGGCGACCGTTGAAGGTGGCGTTCATGAACTGGCCGAGGTGCGCCATGTCCAGGCCGGGGGGGATGTAGGCCTTGAGGGTCGCGAACTCGGGCTTGCCGCGAGCCAGCTGGGACAGGGACCAGGTGGGGTGGGCGACCATCTGGGCCACGTTGCGCAGGGACATGCGCGGCGGGATGGCGAGGCCGTTGCGGATCTCCTTGGGCCGGTAGCCGAAGGTGGGCGTGTCGGCGAGCAGCACGAGGACCGGGACCTCGGCGGCCGCGGCGCGGTCCAGGATCCGGTCCCGCAGCTCGTCCTCCGCCGGGTGGTACAGCTGGAACCAGGCCTTGCCCTCGGTGATCTCCGCCACGCGCTCGATGCTCGCGGTCCCCACGGTGCTGAGGATGAAGGGGACGCGGAAGGCGTGGGCGGCCTCGGCCAGCATCTCGCAGGCGCCGGGCCACACCAGACCCTGCAGGCCGATGGGGGCGACGCCGAAGGGCGCGGCGTAGGTCTCGCCGAAGAGCTCGGTCTCGAGGTCGGCCCCGGGGTAGTCGAGGACGTAGCGGGGCTCGAGGCGCACCTCACGGAGCTCGTCCGTGTTGCGGCGCATGTTCAGGTTCGAGTGGCAGCCGTTGTCGAGGTACTCGAAGGCGAACGGCGGCACCCGCCGGCGGGCGCGCTCGCGCAGGTGCTCGATCGAGGGGAGTTCCGGGTCGAGGCTCATGGCTCGGGAGCACGATACCCGAGGCGCGCTGGCGCGCAGCCCGGCGATCCCCGGAAGGGGCGTGATCGGTGGCTCAGCCCGCGTGGACCCGCACGTTCTCGCCGATCCAGTCCTGGATCGAGCGCAGCTCGTCGAAGCTGGGGTGGCGCAGGCGGACCCAGGCGTTGGCCATGTAGCCGGCCTCGACGCCCTGGGTCGCGGTCCCCGGCGGCGGGAAGTGGGAGTCGATGACGTGCTCCCCGTGGCGGGCGTGGAGCTCGTCGACGCCCTCGTACCCCTCGATGCGCCCGTCGGCGCTGGGCCGGAGGGCGATCATCCCGCCCGCGCAGCGCCTCGACGGGGTCTGCGAGCCCGCCCCGTGGACGATCAGGTGGGCCCACTCCCGGTAGATGTCGAAGTCGTTGGCCGCCTGGTAGACGTCCCACATGCGCACGCCCGGCGGGCGGCAGCCGATCTCGCTGAACTTCAGCCCCTTGGGCCCGAAGAACCACTCCATGTGGGTCGCGGACGTCTCGATCCCGAGGGTCTGGATCACCGTCCGCCCCATCTCCCGCAGCTCGTCGTAGCGGCTGTCGTGGACCTCGTTGGTGGAGACCATCTGGGGGGAGATCCAGCGGTGGCGCATGGCCTCCAGCACGTTCGGGTAGTAGTGGGTGATGAACTCGTGGGCCACGTCGCCGTTCAGGGTCAGCGTGTCCCAGTAGCCCTCGTGACCCTCGATGAACTCCTCGATGGCCACGCTCTCCCCGCGGCCGAGGCCGCTCTCCTGGATCGCGGCCTCCAGGCTCTCGTCGTCGTGGGCCCGGGCGGTCCCCGCCGCGCCTGCGCCGTCGCGGGGCTTGAGGATGACGGGGTAGCCCACCTCCGCGATGAACGCGCGCGCCTCGTCGAGGTCGCTGGTCCCGATGCTCCGGGCGGTGGGGACGCCGGCCTGGCGCAGGGCCTCCTTCATGGCGGGCTTGTCCCGGCAGAGCCACGCGGTGCGCGTGGAGGTGCCGGGGATCCCGCACTGCTCCCGCACCCAGGCGCAGGGCGTGATGTGGGCCTCGACCGTGGCCTCGAGGCGGTCCACCCACTCCCGGTCCTGCACCCGCCGCACGGCGGCCAGGAGCGCCTCGCCGTTGGTCACGGAGCTCACCTGCTCGTGGCCGTCGAGCCAGCGGCGCAGGTCGTCGTCCAGGGCGCTGGCCGGGGCCTCGGCGATGGCGGTCACCCGCGCGCCGACCTCCTTCAGGGCGCGCACGAACTCCCGCTGGTTGCGGGGGAAGGAGGGCTCGACGAAGACGACGTGCATGGGAACGGGAGGGGCCCCGGTGGGGGGCGCCAGTGGGGGACACTGGTGGGAAGCGCTGGTGGGGGCGCCGACTCAGGCGAGCAGGAGGTCGCCCATGATCGCGGCGTACAGGTCCTCGTAACGCGTCACCTGCGCGTCCCAGGAGAAGTCCTTCTCCATGCCGCGCAGCTGCATGCGCCGCCAGGCGGCCTGGTCCCGCCAGACCTCGAGGGCGTGGGCGAGGGTGTCCTCCAGGGCCGAGGAGGTGTGCTCGTAGAAGACGAAGCCCGTGCCCCGGTCGTCCTCGAAGCGCTCGACGGTGTCCGCCAGGCCCCCGGTGCTCCGCACCAGGGGGACGGTGCCGTACTTGAGGCTGTACATCTGGTTCAGGCCGCACGGCTCGTACCGCGACGGCATGAGGAACAGGTCGGACCCCGCCTCCACGCGGTGCGCGAGGCCGTTGTCGTAGCCGATGTGGACCCCGACCTTCGCCGGGTATCGGTCCCGCAGCCAGCGGAAGTAGGCCTCCTGGTCGGGGTCGCCGCTCCCGAGCAGCACGAACCGCACGTCGTGGTGGTCGAGGAGCCGCTCGGCGAGGTCGGGGATCAGCTCGAAGCCCTTCTGGTGGGTCAGCCTGGAGACGATACCGATCACGGGCCCCGAGGGCTCGGGCGCCACGCCCAGCTCCGCGAGGAGGGCGTCGCGGCAGGTCCGCTTGCCGCTCAGGTCGTCCGGGGTGTAGTGGGCCGGGAGGTGCGGGTCGGTGGCCGGGTCCCACTCGCCGTAGTCCACGCCGTTCACGATACCCGCGAGGTGGTCCTCGCGGCGGGCGAGGAGCCCCTCCAGCCCGTGGCCGTCCTCCGCGGTCTGGATCTCGCGGGCGTAGGTGTCGGAGACGGTGGAGAGCCAGGTGGCGTGCAGGATCCCGGTCTCCAGGAAGTTCACGCCGCCGGCCGCCAGGCGCTCCTGGTGGAACTGCTCCCGGGCCGCGTCCATGCCGATGCGACGCACCGCGTCCGCGGCGAACACCCCCTGGTAGCCGAGGTTGTGGATCGACAGCAGGGTGCTGCTCCCGCGCAGGAGGTCGTCCCAGGCGTAGGTGGTCTTCAGCAGCAGGGGCAGCAGCCCCGTGTGCCAGTCGTTGGCGTGGAACACGTCCGGCGCCCAGCCGGTGCGCTGGCAGGCCTCGATCGCCGCGCGGCAGAAGCCGGCCCAGCGGATGGGCTCGTCGTCGTCGTTGGTGTAGAGCTGCTCCCGACCGAAGAGGGCCGGGGCGCGGACGAACTCCACCTGGAGGGGGGCGCCCTCCGCGTTCTCGGAGTCCGGGAGGGGCGCCTTGCGGATCGCGACCGGGACCTCCCAGCCGGGGAAGGCGAGGCCGAAGGGCTCCAGGGAGGCCTCCGTGGCCAGGCCCGAGCGCTCGACCTTCCCGTAGAGGGGGACGAAGAGGCGGACGTCGTGGCCCCGCTTCCAGAGCGTCCTGGAGAGGGCGGCCGCCACGTCGGCGAGGCCGCCCGTCTTCGCGAACGGAGCGCACTCCGCGGACACCATCGCGATGCGGAGGGGCGTCTGCATGGCGGGAGCTTAGCGAACGGCGTGGGGGCGGTCGGAGGACGGGGGGGAGTTCTGGGGCGAATCCCGAGGTCGAAGGTCGGTATCCTGCGCGAACGATGGCACGCGCCAGCACCGTCTTCGTCGCCCCCTTCGCCCTGCCGAGCACGCTCCGGTTCCTGCGCGCGGCCGCGCTGCTCCCGGACACCACGTTCTCCGTGATCGCGCAGGAGCCCGCGGCGTCCTTCCTCTCCGCCCTCGACGCGGATGCGCGCCCTAGGATCGCGGAATTCCAGGCCGTCGAGGACTGCCACGACCCGGACCAGGTCGAGGCGGCGGTCCGTCGGATCGCCGCGGCGACGGGCCAGCCGGTCACCGCGCTGGTGGGGATCCTCGAGCCGCTCCAGGAGGCGCTCGCGGAGGTCCGGGAGCGCCTTCGGATCCGCGGCATGGACCGCGGCGAGGCCCTGCGCTTCCGGGACAAGGCCGTGATGAAGGAGGCGCTGCGCGCCCACGACCTCCCCTGCGCGAGGCACCTGCTCGCCGTCGACCCCGAGAGCGCCCTCGCCTTCGCGCGCGAGACCATGCCGCTGGTCGCCAAGCCCCCCGCGGGCGCCGGCGCCCGGGACACGTTCCGCGTCGACGACCTCGATCAGCTGCGCGGGTGGCTCCGCACCCACCCCCCGTCAGCCGAGCGTCCCCTGCTGCTGGAGGAGTTCGTGCAGGGCCGCGAGTTCTCCTTCGACAGCGTCTCGGTGGGAGGCCAGCACCTCCTCCACTCGATCTCGGAGTACTCACCGACGCCGCTGCAGGTCATGGAGACCCCGTGGATCCAGTGGACGGTGATGCTGCCGCGGGACGTGGAGGGCCCGGAGTACGCGCCCATCCTCGCCGCCGGCCCGCGGGCCCTCGACGCCCTGGGCATGGTCACGGGCATGACCCACATGGAGTGGTTCCGGAGGCCGGACGGCTCCATCGCCATCTCCGAGGTGGCGGCGCGGCCCCCCGGTGCCCAGTTCACCTCGCTCCTCTCCTACGCCTACGACACGGACTTCTACCGGGTCTGGGCGGAGGTGTCCGTGTTCGGGGAGTTCACGCCGCCGCCGCGCCGCTACAGCGCGGGCGCGGCCTACCTCCGCGGACAGGGGGACGGGCGCGTGGCGCGGGTGACCGGGCTGGAGCGTGCGAACCAGGAGCTCGGGGAGCTCGTGGTCGAGTCCCGCATCCCCCGGCCCGGCCAGCCGAAGGCCAGCTCCTACGAGGGCGAGGGCTACATCATTCTCCGCCACCCCGACACGGAGGTCGTGCGCCGCGGCCTCGAGCGCGCCGTCGAGATCCTCCAGGTGGAGCTCGCGGGCTGAAGGGCCGCCGCCCGCCGCCGCGCCGATCCGCGGCCCGAACCCACGCCTCCATCCCACGCCCCACCACGCTGCCTCCAATCCCAGATGACCACCAACGTCCTCCTGATCTCCCCCGGCTTCCCCGCGGACAACGGCCACTTCACCCGGGCCCTGCACGCGCTCCCCGGCGTGCGGGTCCTCGGGGTCGGTGACCAGCCCGCGGCGAGCATGGAGCCCGCCGTCCGGGACGCCATCGACGACCACCTCGTGGTGAGGGACCTCTGGAACGAGGAGCAGACCGTGGCGGAGGTGGGCCGGTGGCTCGCCGAGCTCGGCGTCCGGCCGCACCGGGTCGAGTGCCTGTGGGAGATCGGCGTGGTGCTCGCGGCGCGCATGCGGGAGGCCTTCGACGTGCCCGGTCTCCGTGTGGACCAGGCCATCACCTTCCGGGACAAGGAGGCCATGAAGGCCAAGCTGGACGCGGCCGGCGTCCGCACGCCCCATCACTACCGGGCGCGGACGCGGGCCGAGGTGGAGGAGGCGGCGCGGGCGGTGGGGTACCCGCTGATCGTCAAGCCCATCGACGGCGCGGGGTCCGAGGACACCCACACGGCGCGCTCCGACGAGGAGCTCGCGCGGGTCATCGAGGCCGTGGCCCACGTGCCCGAGGTGAGCGTGGAGGAATTCATCGAGGGCAAGGAGTTCACCTACGACGCGATCCTCGCGGGCGGGGAGACCCTCTTCGAGAACGTGGCCTGGTACCGACCGAAGCCGCTGGTCGCCCGGCAGAACCCCTGGATGAGCCCCCAGGCCGTGTGCCTCGCCGACCTCGAGCAGCCCGAGGTCGCGCCCGGGGTCGAGCTCGGCCGGCGCGCCCTGAAGGCGCTGGGCTACGAGACGGGGATGGCGCACATGGAGTGGTACCTGTCGGACCGCACCGGCGAGGCCATCTTCGGCGAGGTGGGGGCGCGCGCTCCCGGCGGCCGGCTCTCCCACGGCATGAACTACGCCTGCGACGGCGACGTCTTCCGCCTCTGGGCCGAGGCGGTGACGCGCGGCGCCACCGACCAGGAGATGACCCGCCGTTACAACGCGGCGCTGGTGTTCAAGCGTGCCCACGGGGACGGACAGGTGGTCACGCGCATCGAGGGCCTGGAGCCGATCCTCGCGCGGGACGGGGAGCACCTGCCCGTGGTCGAGCTCGTGCCCATCGGCTCGCCGCGCCGGGACTGGACCCAGGTGGTCACCGGGGACGGCTGGTGCATCGCCCGGCACCCCTTCCTCGGTGAGGCCCTGCGGATCGCGGACGACATCGGCCGGGACGTCAGGATCCACTGCGACGCCTGATGACCGCCGCGCCTCGCCCCCTGGCCCTGCTCGGGCCCCAGCACGAACGGCCGACCCTGCGCGACGTCCTCCAGCGGGCGGGCGCGGCGGGCCCGTACGTGCTCGTGTCCGCGGGGTGGGAGGAGCGCGAGTCCGAGACCGGCCGGCTCGAGGCGCACCTCGGGGAGGAGGTCACCAGCCTGGACCTCTGGCCCCGCTGCGAGGCGGCCTTCGAGGAGGACGAGGGGCTGCGGGCGGCCATGTTCGATCGGCACGACCGCATGAAGGCGCTCGCGGCCCTGTACCGCGTCCGGCTGTCGGCCGAGCTGGCCGCGGCGCGGGAACTCATGGCCCGCACCTCACCAGGTACGGAGGACGCCCTCGTCGACCCCTCGCTCGACCTCGCGTGCCGGGCCCTGCGGGAGCTGGACGACCACCACTGCGCCCGCGTCGAGGCCCTGAACGAGGAGGTGTTCGGGGCGGCGGCGGCCCGCGAGAGCCTCCGCCGCGATCGCGAGGCCATCGCCGAGGCGCTGGCGGGGGCTGGCACCCTGCTCGTGGCCGGCGGCCACGTGGGGATCCTCTACAACCGGATGCGCCTGTTCGGCGTGCGCGAGGCCCTGCCCGCGGGGACGCCGGTGGTGGGCTGGTCGGCGGGGGCCATGGTGCTCACCGACCGCATCCTGCTGTTCCACGACTCGCCGCCCCAGGGGCCCGGGGACGCCGAGGTCCTCGGCCCCGGGCTCGGCATGGCGCCGGGCGTGGTGTGCCTGCCCCACGCCTCGCGCCGCCTCGACCTGGGCGACGCGGGCCGCGTCGCCCTGCTGGCCCGTCGGCTCGCCCCGGACCTGGTCGTGGCCCTGGACGACGGCGAGTCGCTGCTCTCCAGGGGGGACGCGTGGACGGGCGCCGGAGCCCGCCGCCTGGGGGCGGACGGCACCCTGACCGCGGTGGACGCAGGGGGCGCCCTGTGAGCGAGCCCGCGGGCATCGAGGCCGTCAAGGAGGCCATCGTCGAGGGCGGCGCGGACGCCCTCGAGGGGCTCGAGGTGCCGGTGGTCGAGGGCGGGCGTGCGCTCTTCGCCTACAGCGGCCGCGCCGAGGGGGTCTGGCTGCACCACTGGATCTTCGGCCTCCAGTCCGCCCAGGAGTTCCACCGGACCCACCCGGACGTCTGGACGCTCGAGCTCGAGATCCAGGCCGCGGCGCGGGTGGAGTACAAGCTGGAGATCCTCCAGAACGGCGAGCGCAAGCTGGTGCGTGACCCGCTCAACCCCGCCGTGGCCCGGGACCCCTTCGCCACCAACTCGGTGGTCACCGGCCCCGACTACCAGGCCCCCTGGTGGGCCATCGAGGACCGCTCGCGTCGCCAGGGCGTGATCCTGGAGCGACAGCTGCGCAGCGACGTCTTCGGCGACGTGCGGCCGCTCTCGATCTACCTCCCCCCGCGGTACCGGGTCACGCGGCGCTACCCGCTGCTGGTCGTGCACGACGGCCTCGACTACCTGCGCTACGCGGCCTTCAAGCTGGTCCTCGACAACCTCGTGGACCAAGGGGAGATCCCGCCGATGGTGGTCTGCTTCACCCAGTCCCCCGACCGGGTGCACGAGTACGCGGCGAGCGAGCGCCACGCGCAGTTCCTCGCCGAGGAGCTGGTGCCCCTCATGGAGGGGGAGTTCTCCCTCGGGACCGGCCCGGAGAACCGGGCGCTCATGGGGGCGAGCTTCGGCGCCGTGGCCTCGCTGCACGCCTCGCTCCAGCGCCCTGGCCTCTTCGGCCGCCTCCTGCTCCAGTCCGGCTCGTTCGCCTTCACCGACATCGGCGACCACGAGCGCGGGCCGCTCTTCGACCCGGTGGTCGCCTTCGTCAACGGCTACCGGCGGGCGCCGGTCAAGCCGGCCGAGCGCGTCTTCCTGTCCTGCGGCATCTACGAATCCCTGATCGTCTACAACCGGTCGCTGCTTCCGATGCTCCAGTCGGTGGGCGCCGACGCTACCCTCGTGGAGGCGCAGGACGGGCACAACTGGGAGAACTGGCGCGACCACCTCAGGGCCGGGCTCACGTGGCTCTTCCCGGGCCCCCTCTGGATGATGTACGAGTGAGGAGACATGGCTGACACCAAACGAATTGGGCTGTCGCTCGGCGCCGACATCTGCTGGCCGCGCTGCTTCGAGGGCATCCTCCGACGCTGGGACCCGACCCTGCGCGTCGGCGGGAAGGACGTGCGCTTCGAGGTCGACCGCGTGGTGATCGAGCCCTTCGACCTGCGGACGCCGACCCGCTACGACGTGGTCCTCGACCGCCTCACGCACTGGTACGCCAACACGCGCGAGTGGATCAAGAAGGGGGTGCTGATGGACGACCTGTACGTCCTGAACAACCCCTGGGCCGTGCAGTCCATGGAGAAGCAGACCTCCTACTGCGCGATGATGCGCCTCGGCATGCCCATCCCGGACACGTGGCTCGTGCCGCCCAAGGAGTACGACTCCCAGCCGGACCTGCAGCCGACCCTGGAGCGCTACGCGCGCTACTTCGACCTCGAGGAGCTCGGGGAGAAGGTGGGCTACCCGCACTTCATGAAGCCCTACGACGGCGGCGGCTGGGTCGGGGTCAACAAGGTCGACGACGTGGAGGGCCTCAAGGCGTCCTACGACGAGAGCGGCAAGTTCGTGATGCACCTGCAGAAGGGCGTCCTGCCCCACGATCACTTCGTGCGCTGCGTGGGGATCGGTCCGGACGTGCGGATGGTCGAGTACGACCCGTCGGCGCCCCTGCACGAGCGGTACACGAAGGACCACGACCACCTGTCGGCGGCGGACACCGAGCACCTGCGGCAGATCACCCTCACGATCAACGCCTTCTTCGGGTGGGACTTCAACTCCTGCGAGAGCCTCCGGCAGGACGGCGTGTGGCACCCCATCGACTTCGCCAACCCCTGCCCCGACTCGCAGGTCACGTCCCTCCACCAGCACTTCCCCTGGCTCGTGCTCGGCAAGCTGCGCTGGGCGCTCTTCGTCGCGGCCACGGGGCGCAAGTTCAGGACGACCCTCGACTGGGACCCGTTCTTCGAGATCGCGGACGGGCCTGGCACCTTCGAGGAGAAGCTCCCGCAGTACGCCGCCATCGCGGACGAGCGGTTCGACACGGCGGGCTTCAAGGCCTTCTGCGAGGAGCACCTCGCGCCCCTCGACGAGGTGGCGTGGGAGTACTTCGGGACCGCGGACGCGCGCGAGGCGGTGCAGGAGAAGGTGGCGGCCCTCTTCCCGGAGCACGAGGTGGAGGAGTTCACCGAGCACTTCTGGGGCGCGATCCAGACCTGGCGCCACGAGGCGGCCCACTCGGCTCCGCGGGCGAGCGCCCTCGGGGCCGAGGAGGTGACCCGATGACGCGCGTGATGGAGACGTGGTCGTCGGAGCGGGTCGGCCGGGAGGTCAAGGTGGTCCGCTGGGGCGAGCTCGGGACCCCGGTCGTCTTCTTCCCGACCGCGGCGGGCGACGCCGAGGAGTGCGAGCGCTTCCTGCTCGTCGACGCCCTCGCGCCGCTGCTGGAGGAGGGGATCATCAAGCTCTACTCCGTGGACTCGGTGCCCGGGATGGTCTGGCTCAAGGAGGACAACCAGGTGCCCGGGGCGACGCGGGCCCAGGCCGGCTTCGACGCCTTCGTGGAGCACGAGCTCGTGCCGCTGATCCGCCGCGACTGCAACGTCGCGGACGGAGAGCCCCTGGACATCATCGCGTCGGGGGCCTCCATCGGCGCCTACAACGCCCTGGCCGCGATCTGCCGGCACCCGGACCTCTTCTCCGAGGCGATCTGCATGTCGGGGACCTATGAGCTCTCGAAGTTCATCGACGGCGACATGGACGAGGCCTGGTACTTCGCCTCGCCGCTGCACTTCATCCCCAACCTGCCCGAGGACCACCCGAGCCTGCAGCGGCTGCGCGAGCGGCGCATCCTGATCAGCCACGGGGCCGGCCGCTGGGAGGACCCCGAGGAGTCCTGGGCCGTGGCCCGCGTGCTGGGGGCGCGGGGGATCCCCAACCACGTGGACGAGTGGGGGGAGGAGTGGGACCACGACTGGCCCACCTGGCGCCGCATGCTCCCCGACTACCTCAGGGCGCGGCTCGTGGACTGAGACGGCGGGGCCCCGTGACGGGGCCCCCCGCGCGGTCGGCGGGCGCGGTCGGCGGGGCCCGCCGACGTACGGGGACGGGAGCGTGGCGTGGAGCGCGTCGGCGTGGGACACTTCAGTCACTTCCCACCCCCTTCCCGAGCTCCCATGCGTCCTCGTCTCGCCGCTCCCTCCGCGCTCCTCGCCCTCTCCATCGCCCTCGCGCCCTCGGCCGCCGCCCAGGTCGAGGCCCCCGCGTTCGAGAACGTCCCGTACGTGCTCGACACCGGCTGGCTCTCCCCGCCCTCGGCCGCGGGGACCGACCTGGAACTCGTCACGAGCTTCCAGGTGGACCAGGAGGGCGCCGAGTGGATCCGCCTCTACTTCTCCGACGTGGCGTTGGCCGGGGACCCGATCGCCGGGACCGGCGGTGAGCTCCGCATCACCTCGATGCTGGACGGAGGGCTCCAGGTCATGGACGCCATCGAGGTGGACCGCTGGCGCCGCTCCACCGCGTACTTCAACGGCGACTCCCTCGTGGTCGAGGTGTGGGCCCGCCCGGGGACCGGCGCGAGCCGCGTGCAGCTCGAGGCCGTCGACATGGGGATCCCGCCCCTCCTGGGGACGACGTCGATCTGCGGCTCGGCCGACGACCGGCAGCCCTCCACGGACCCGCGGTCGGGCCGCCTGCTCCCCGTCGGCTGCACGGGCTGGCTGATCCAGGACTGCGCCGGCTGCTTCCTCACCGCGGGCCACTGCACCGGCAACGTCCAGGTGGTGCAGTTCAACGTCCCGCCCTCCACGAGCTCGGGCTCCATCCAGAACCCGCCGCCCAGCGATCAGTACCCGGTGGACGGCGCGTCCCTGCAGTCCAACGGAGGGCAGGGGGTCGGCGACGACTGGGCGTACTTCGGCGCCTTCCCGAACGGCACCACGGGCCTCACCGCGGCCCAGGCCCAGGGGCCCGGCTTCGCCGTGGCCGCGCCGCCGCCCACCGGGAGCGCGAACATCCGCATCACCGGGTACGGCACGGACAACACGCCGCCGGAGCGCAACCAGACGCAGCAGACCCACGTGGGCCCGCTGGTCACGAACTCCGGGACCACCGTCCAGTACCAGACGGACACCACGGGGGGGAACTCGGGCTCGCCCGTGATCTGGGACCAGGCCGACACGGCCGTGGGCATCCACACCCACGGCGGCTGCAGCTCCTCCGGCGGCCAGAACTCGGGGACCAGCTTCTCGCACCCGGCCCTGCAGGGCGCGCTCGCGAGCCCGCAGGGGGTCTGCGGCGCCGGCCTCGCCGCCTCGGGTGCGCCGTCCATCCTGCCGCCGCTCCAGGCGGTCGCCGTCGCGGTGCAGGTCTTCGGCCCGGTGGCGCCCGGGAGCGTCATGCTCCACGAGCGCGCCACCCCCGGCGACCTCTTCGACTCGATCGCCATGACCGACGCGGGGGGTGGGATCTACACGGCCCTGCTACCCGCCTACACCTGCGACGACGCCCCGGAGTTCTTCTTCAGC
>JASFWR010000297.1:0-4771 GCA_050049155.1 Planctomycetota bacterium
CGAATCCTGCCTCCGCTACCACTCAACGAGGCCGGCAGCCCTTCGGGCGGCCGGCCTCGTCTCGTTCCCGCAGGGTCAGGATTCGAACCTGCCGTCGTCCCCGGGTCGTCCGCTGACGCGGACGCGCGGGATCGAATCCTGCCTCCGCTACCACTCAACGAGGCCGGCAGCCCTTCGGGCGGCCGGCCTCGCCTCGTTCCCGCAGGGTCAGGATTCGAACCTGCCGTCGTCCTCGGCGCCAGCGCTCGACCCGGAGTGGGCTTCCGCTGACCTCGACTCCCCCGTGCGTGATTCGGATCCGCGTCCCTTCACCGGCCAGCGGGAGCCGCAGCTCCGTCCATTCCCACGCCTCCGGAAGGGCGGGGCGCACGGCGAGGCGGTCCTCCGGGATCGAGACCTCGATCCCGTGACGGGGTGGGCTTGCCGCCTTGTGGTGGTCGCAGGGGGCCGTACCGGTTCGGCTCGATAGACTCGAGCGCATGCCCCTCGCCTACGTGGACGTCCGGCCGCTCATCTTCCTCGGCGGCCTGCCGGTCTTCCTGCTGCTCTTCGTCGGCGTGTGGCGAGCCTGCAGGATCTCGGGAGGAGGGGGGCGAGCTTTGCTGGTCGGGACCGCGGCTTGGGCCTCGCTCTTCGTCCTCTTCCTCACCGAGCTCGGGCCCTTCGTCGGCCAGCGCCGCGCCGTGCAGCATCGCATGGCGTGGGAGGTTCGACCGTCGTCGGAGGGGGCGGAGCCCGTGGTCGAGCTGACCTTCGTCGAGGACCCGAGCCACTTCATCGCCTTCGTCTCCGAGGAGCTCGCGGAGCACCTCGAGCGCCGCGGGGAGGCCGAGGTCGAGGTGCGGTTCGAGGTGACCTCGGACTACGGGCGGGTGAGGGGCTATCACGCCACCTCCATCGCGGGGCTCGAGGGCTGGGCGCACGGCAACGCCGCCGGTGGGATCCGGGGCGTCGGCACGAGCTGGTCCCCCTGGGACTGACGACGGGGACGTGCGTGATTCGGCGCGGCGGTTCGCTACCCTCGGCACGCCGCAAGCGGACGGGCTTGGTCGCCGGAGGTCCGCGCCGCGAGTCCCGCTGACATGAGCCCCTTCACCGCCGTCACCCCCGTCCGCAGCCGGCCGGCGAACGCCGCACCGGGGCTGCGCGGGGAGCGCACGGGGAGGAGCCGAGGATGAGCGTGCCCGCCGCCACCCTCGTGGTAGACCTCGTCCTCGCGTACCTCGCGGTCGGGGCCCTCTTCGCCGTGCCGTTCGTGGTCGTGGGCGCGGGGCGGGTCGACGAGGACGCCCGCGCCGGGAGTGTCGGGTTCCGGCTGATCATCCTCCCCGGGGTGGTGGCCCTGTGGCCGGTCCTCGCCCTCCGCTGGCTCCGCGGGGCCGGCGGCGTCGAGGAGTCCAGCCCGCACCGGCGCGCGGCGCGAGGCGAGGAGGCGGGGGCTTGATCGGGCCGCTCCGCAGGCGGCACCGCCGGACGATGGTCGCCCTTGCCGTCCTCGTCCCGGCCGGCTTCTGGCTCGGGATCGCCGCGCGTCCGGACTGGCCCGGCGGGGCCGCAGCGGCGGCGCCGGACGCGGCTGGCATGCAGGTCGAGGGCATGGAGCCGCTCGAGGGGCTCGGCCTGCTCGCCGCGGTCGGCCCTCGAACGCTCGAGCTGGTGCCCACCGCGGACCTCCAGCGGCCCGACGTGCTCGTCTACCTCAGCGGCGAGCCCGGCCCGCACGCGGCGCTCCCCGCGGACGCGCACCTCATGGGGGGGCTCAACGGGCTCGAGCCCCGCGCCTTCCCCCTGCCCGATGGGGCCGCGACCCGGACCCTCGTCCTCTTCAGCCTCGGCCATCAGGAGGTCGTGGGCAGCGCACCGCTCCCGGAGGCCCGCTGACCATGGGACACGCGCACAGGGCGGTCGGCTGGAACCGACAGAAGCGGATCTACGACGCGACGGTGGTCGCGGGGGTGCTGCTGTACCTGGGGCTCTTCGTGGGCGTCGGCTTCGCGACGCACCCCGAGGCGACCGCGGAGACCATGCTCATCCGGGCGCTGGGGACCGGGGCCTTCCTGCTCCTGCACGTGGTCCTGGTCATCGGCCCCCTGTGCCGGCTCGACCGGCGCTTCCTGCCCCTGCTCTACAACCGCCGCCACCTCGGCGTGGTGACGTTCACCCTGGCGCTCCTGCACGGGGCGTTCTCGACCATCCAGTTCCACGCCCTGGGGGACGTGAACCCGCTGGTGAGCCTGCTCGCCAGCAACCCGCGCCTGGACAGCGTGGCCCAGTTCCCCTTCCAGCCCCTGGGGCTCGTGGCCCTGGTGGTCCTGTTCCTGATGGCCGCCACCAGCCACGACTTCTGGCTGGCGACCCTCTCGGCGCCGGTGTGGAAGGCGCTGCACATGTCGGTCTACCTCGCGTACGGGCTGGTGGTCCTGCACGTGGCTCTCGGCGCGCTGCAGTCGGAGAAGAGCCCGGTCCTCGTGGGCGCCGTGGGGGCCGGGATGGTCCTCGTGCTGGGCCTGCACCTGGTCGCGGCGTTCCGCGAGGCGCCCGCCGACCGCGAGGCTAGCGCCTCCCCGGACGTCGACGGGTTCGTGGACGTGTGCGCGGTGGACGAGATCCCGGAGAAGCGGGCCAAGGTCGTCACCCTCGCCGGCGACCGGGTCGCGGTGTTCCGGTACGACGGCGTGGTCTCCGCCCTCTCCAACGCGTGCCAGCACCAGAACGGCCCGCTGGGGGAGGGGTGCGTGCGGGACGGGCTGGTGACCTGCCCGTGGCACGGCTACCAGTACGACCCGGCGTCCGGCGCCTCGCCGGCGCCCTTCCGGGAGAGGGTGCCGACCTTCCGGGTCCGGGTGGAGGGGGGCCGCGTCCTGGTGGCCGCCCGGCCCCAACCCGCGGGGACCCGCGTGGAGCCGGCCTGCATCGACGGGGGAGCCAACGGCCATGGGTGACGAGTTCTACGTGGGCTACGAGCCCCAGGCGCCGGGCGGCCTCGCGCGGTTCGTCCGCGCGCGGGTGGCGCTCCTCCTCGGCGCGGCGGCGGCGGTCTCGCTCGCGGTCACCCTCTCCCAGGCGCCCTTCTCGAGGGCGGTCTTCGAGTACGGCACCACGCGCCCCTTCGCCGGCTGGGTGGAGATCGACCCGTACCCGACCCTGGTGGTCCCGCGCCCCGGGTCGAGCTCGAGCTCGCGCTACCTGCTCACCGTCTTCGGCAAGCACGGCGCCGAGGGAGCGGTGCAGGGCTTCGAGGGCGAGTACGTGCGCCTCGAGGGGACGCTCATCCACCGGGACGGCGCGACCATGGTGGAGGTGGCGGACGGCTCGGTCGAGGCCGCCGATCCTGGGGCGCGACCGGGCCCGTCCTTCCCCGCGGACGGCGGCGAGGTCGTGACCCTCGAGGGGGAGGTCGTGGACAGCAAGTGCTTCCTCGGGGTGATGAAGCCCGGGAACCTCAAGCCGCACCGGGCCTGCGCCACCCGCTGCATCAGCGGCGGCGTGCCGCCGGTGTTCCTCGTGCGCGACGCGCGCGGTCACGCCACCTACTACCTGCTCACCTCCGCCGACGGCGGCGCCGTCGGCCGTCAGCTCGTGGACCGGGCGCTGGTGGCGGAGCCCCTGCGGGTCACGGGCCGGGTGCGCGCCGTGGGCGACCAGCTGGTCCTCAGCGCGGACCCCGACGCCTTCGAGCGCCTCGACGGCGCGAGGTGAGCCCGCGCGGCCCCGGCCGCATGGAGCTCAGAACGTCTCGCGCCAGGTCCGGAGCTCGCCCGAGAGCTGCTCCACCAGGTCCGGGCGCTCCCGCGCCAGGTCGCGCGACTCGGCGGGGTCCTCCTCGACATCGTGGAGGGTGAAGGGGGCGTCGCCCTCGCGGTGGATCTTCCACCTGTCCCGGTGCCACGCCTCGGCGCCGCGGTGACGGAAGCCCATCCCGGCGGAGCGGGCCGTCACCTCGCCCCGCAGGAGCGGCATCAGGTCGACGCCGTCCAGGGGCACGTCGGGCAGGGGGAGCCCGGCGGCCGAGAGCACGGTGGGGAGGGTGTCCATGGTCCCCGCCGGGGCGTCGACGACGGCGGGGGCGAGGTGCCCCGGCCACTCCACGATCCCGGGGACGCGGACGCCCCCCTCCCGGAGGCTGCGCTTGCGGCCGGTGAACGGGCCCGTGGACCCGAGCCCGCTGTCGGGGCCACCCTCGGGCCCGTTGTCGCTGGTGAACCAGACCAGGGTGTCGTCCGCGACGCCGAGCTCGCGCAGCCGTGCGCGGAGCCGGCCGACGTTCTCGTCCACCGCCTCGAGGCAGGCGAGGAAGTGCCGCTCCTGGAGCGGCCGACCCTCGAAGCGCGCGGCGCGCTCGGGGTCCGCGACCACGGGGAGGTGGGGGGCGTGGAACCAGACCACGGCCAGGAAGGGGCGCCCCGCCCCGACCGCGTCCTCGATGAATCCGAGGGCGCGGTCCATGATCAGGGTCGAGTCGTCCCCCTCCAGCCCCTCCGTCACCCGCTCCCCCGGGCCGGTCCAATACGCGGTGCCGTAGGGGCCGCCGGGCTCGAGGTGGCGCGCGACGCCCCCGTGCTCGCGGGGCGGCGTGATCATCGGGTCCAGGGTGGGGACCTTGGCCTCCGTGGAGAAGCACACGTCGAACCCGTGTTCCCAGGGGGGCGAGTGGTGCTCGGTGGCGCCCGGCCTTCCCCGGTTCGAGTCCCGGACCTCGGTGGTCAGGGTCCCCAGGTGCCACTTGCCGAAGTGGCCGGTCGCGTGGCCCGCCGCCCTCAGGGCCTCCTGC
>JASFWR010000298.1:0-4769 GCA_050049155.1 Planctomycetota bacterium
CCTGGTCGCCGCGGGCCGGGCCCCCAACGTGGAGGGCATCGGCCTCGAGGCCGCGGGCGTCCGGTACGACCGGCGCGAGGGGGTCGAGGTCGACGACCGCCTGCGCACGTCGAACCGGCGGGTCTTCGCCGCCGGCGACGTGGCCTCGCGCCACCGCTTCACCCACGCCGCCGACTTCCTCTCCCGGGTGGTGCTCCGGAACGCGCTCTTCCTGGGCCGCGCCCGCGCGAGCGACCTGGTGATCCCGCGGGCGACCTACACCGATCCGGAGGTGGCCCAGGTGGGCCTGACCGCGGACGAGGCCTCACGCCGCGGCCTCCCCCACGGGGTGATCGAGGTCGCCCTCGAGGACGTGGACCGCGCGGTCCTCGACGGGGAGACGGCTGGCTTCGTGAAGGTCGTCCACGACCCGCGCGGGCGCGTGCTCGGCGCCACCGTGGTGGCGGCCCACGCGGGGGAGATGATCGGCGAGCTGGTGAGCGCCGTGCAGCGGCGGGCCGGGCTCGCCGAGCTGAGCGCCGTCATCCACCCCTACCCCACCGTGGCGGACGCCGTCCGCCGCGCCGGCGACCTGTTCAACCGGACGCGCCTGACCCCGGGCCGCGCGCGGCTCCTCCGCTGGTTCCTCGCGCGTCGCCGCTGAGCGGTCGGCGGCGGAGCGAGACGCCCCAGGGGCCGGAGTCCCAGGAACGGAGCCCCAGGAACGGATTCCCGGGAACAGAGTCTCGGGAGCGGAGTCTCGGGCGCGGACCCCGCCGCGGTCAGCGGCCGCCGAGGCCTGCGCCGGAGTCCGGCTCGGCCATGGGGCGTGACCGCCAGAGGTCGAAGGGCAGCAGCGCGCGGCGGGCGCGGTCCGCGTGGTCGACGCGGCGCACCAGCGCCGGGTCGATGGAGAGGAGCCCGAGGTCCGCGTGCTGCAGGGAGAGCCGCTCACCCTCGAAGCCCACGGCGACGCCGTGGAGCACGGCGGCCCCCGGCGTGGACCCCGCGACGTTCTCCTGCTTCCCCAGAGTGAGCTGCCACTCCCCCTCGGCCAGCGCGACCTCGAGCACCGGGGCGCGGTCGACCCGCACCCACCCGGCGACGCGCTGGACGGGGACGTCGATGCCCGGGCTCGCGCCGCCCTCGATCCGGACGGCGCCGCGGCGCAGGCCCTTCAGGTCCCCGCGCAGGAGGTCGCCGTTGCGCGCGATGAAGAGCTGCTCCCCGGGGGCGTCACGCTGGGAGCGGGGCACCGAGAGCGCCCAGGAGAGCCGGAGCGCGTCCCCGTCCCGGAGCGCTCGCTGGGGCCGGAGGGCGAGGTCCATGGCCCGACCGGCGCCGGCGCCCTCGCGGTAGAAGGGGTGCGTGGAGAGCGCGAGCGCGCGGTCCACCACGATCCCCGGGGCGAGCAGCACCGCGCGGACGCGGTCCTGGGCCAGGCGCACCTCACCCTCGGCGAAGGGCGTCCGGAGGCTCACGGTCTCGGCGTCCGCACCGGAGACGAGCGCCGGCAGCCGCTGCCCGTCCGTGAGCACGACGACGTTCGGGTACCGCGCCCGCTGCGGGAGCGAGGAGGGGTTGCGCTGGACGATGCTGAAGGCCTCCCCCTCGGGGATGGCGATGGGCTCCTGGAAGCCGAACACCTGGAGCACCGGCCGCGGGGTGGCGCCGGAGACGTCGAACCCGGCGAGGCGCACGTTCACGGTGGCGCGCCCGTCGAGCTCCAGGCTCGCCTGGGTCGTCTGCTGCTGACCCAGCGGCGCCCTCTGGCGCAGGTGCCAGAGCTCGTCGAGGGGCAGGACCACGGCCGCCTCGGCCCACCTGGGCTGGAGGCTGAGGCCCTCCGGCACGAAGCGCAGGTCCCGCGCCTCGATCGCCTCCCCGTCCCGACAGGTCACCCGGTACCAGCCGCCCTCGGGCTCCGGCGAGGAGAGGGCCTGCCGCCCCTCTCCGGCGGCGAAGCGGATCCCCTGCGACCGGTCCAGGTCGACCAGCCCGGCCTGCACCCGGAACGACCTCGCGCCGGGATCGAGGGCCTCGACGTCGGCGACCTGCACGGGGCGATCGACGACGACCTGCCCCGGCGCCACGGCCGCCGCCGAGGTGATCTGGGCGCGGCGCAGCCAGTGGCGCCCCTCCAGCGGACGGATCGAGACGGTGTCGCTCCGGTCGGGGCGGGCCACACGCGCGTCCGTCTCCACGATCCGTCCGTCGCGGAGCTCGACGCTCGCCAGCCGGACCGAGTCGCCCGCGAGGTCGAAGCGCAGGATCGCCGCGCTGTCGCGCTCGAGGCGCACCCCGCTCTCCCGGAGGTCCAGCCGCTCCCCCGTCAGCGAGTAGACGACGAGCTCTCCGTCCCAGGGCTCCACCACCACGCCCTCAGGCGGGTCGGCGGAGACGTCGCCGCCGAGGTGCACGCGGAAGGCAGGCTCCCCCTCCCAGGCGAGGTCCAGCAGCAGCCGGTCCCCGTAGTCCATGCAGCGCCGCGCCGCGACGGCGCCGCGGCCGTCGAGCAGCAGCCCGTCCTCCGAGACGGGCCCCGCCTTGGTGCCGCCCTCGATCCAGGGCCCCCAGAGCGGCCGGGCCGGACCGTCCGTGTCCGCGAGGGCGGGCGGTAGCAGGTCACCGCAGGCCTCGAGCGGGAGCCGGAACGCGCCGAACCGGGTGCTCTCGAACCCCAGCACGCCGTCGCGGAGCGCCCCCACCCGGCCGCGCAGGTTCTGCCGGCGCACCAGGGTCACCTGGTCGCGCCCGCGCTCGGGCACGAGCGGCCACCGCCGGTCCCCGGGGAGGAGCACGAGGGACGTGACGAGGTCCAGGTCCAGGGTGGCGGGGACGTCGTAGGGGTCCACCTCCAGGCGCAGCTCGCCGGTCTCCGCCACCGTGGCGTCGCCGGTGTACTGGGAGTCGTCGTGGAGGAGCACGGAGACCGCGACGCCGCCCTCGGACGCCTGCTGGGTCCCCGAGGCGGGGGCCAGCAGCAGCGCGCACGCGAGGGCGCCGAGGAGTCGCGGGGCGTCGATCATCGCTCGTAGATGGGGAGCAGGGTGTAGTCGAGGGCGCTCGAGAGCAGCAGCATCGACGTCTGGTACGCCGGCCCCTGGAACGACGCCTTGAGCACGATCCGCCCGTCCTCCTCCTGGCGGTCGATGAGGTCGCGGGTGTTGGCCGCGGTCCAGCTCCGCCACGCCTTGTGGTCGATCTGGAAGAGCGCCTGGGAGACGTAGTACCGGGCGTAGCAGGGGTGGGCGGAGGACGAGTCACCGAAGGAGCGGGAGACCACGTACTCCCGCAGGCCCCCGTCCCCCACGGGCCGCTTCGCGATGGAGCGGCAGAGGGCGACGATCGAGGACCGGGCGATGGAGTCCCCGAAGCCGCCGGTCCCCGAGTAGGAGACGGTCCCCCCCTCGGTGGTCATGGAGTCGAGGTAGAGCAGGGCGTCGTCGATCGCCGTGTCGGGCACCGGCACGCCCGCGTTGCGCGCGCCCAGGAGCCCCATGAGGATCGCGCCCGTGACCGAGGTGTCGGCGTCGGAGGAGCTCGGCGAGTAGCGCCACGCCTTGGACGGGTTCTGCTTCTGCGAGGTCACGGCGCAGCGGACCGCGAGCCGCAGGGCGTCTCCGACGGACCGCTCGACGCGCAGGTCCTTCTCCTCGAAGAGGCGGTCGTCCACGGCCCCGAAGCAGTCCGCGAGGCACAGCATCGCGAACCCGTGCTCGTACATGCCGCTGCCGATCTGCCCGGTGGTGCGGCTCTGCTGGGCGATGATCGACCGCAGCCCCCGGCGGATGCTGTCGGCGTACTTGCCGTGGTTGGGGTCCTCCCCCGAGGCGAGCAGCGCCATGACGCAGATGCCGCTCACCCCAGCGTTGCTCTCCCACGAGCCCTGGGCGGCCTGGCGGCTCACCACGAAGTCCGCGCCCCGCTCGTACATGAGCCGGTGGGCCGAGGACACCGGCGCCCCGGTCCGCACCTCCTGCCCCAGGGACGGCGCCCCGGCCAGCAGGGCGATGAACGCGGCGAGCAGCGACGCGGCCCGAGGGGCCGCCCGGCGCGCGCCGCCGGCGCGCGAGCTTCGATCCAGGGTCATGTTCGGTCCTCCCACGGGCGCCATCACCGCTCCTCCTCGATCCCCAGGGCGCGGAGCTGCGGCTCCGAGAGGATCGCGCGCAGGTCTTGCAGCAGCTCGAGGCGGGGCTGCACGAGCCGGCCGGGGCCGAGCCGCTTGGGGAACTGCATGGCGCGCCAGAGGGGCGCGCCGCCCACGGCGCCGAAGCCCAGCACGCCGCGGTCGTACTCCCGGCCGACCTCCCGCAGGAGCGCCGCGGCCAGGGCCTCGCGCCGGCCCTCGTCCAGCAGGAGCAGGCGATCGAGGTGCGCGAGCACCACGTCCCGCCGGACCCTCACGAGCACCTCGCGGTCGCCGCTGCACCACGCGGGACCGGCGGGCCGCTCCACCCCGTGGCGGGCCTCCTCGCGCCGGCGGAGCGCCTGCCACAGCGGCTGGTCCTCGAGGTCGACGATGACCCGCGCCAGGTTCTTCTGCCCGGTCATCCGCGGCTTCCAGTGGGTCCGTCGGTACTCGCGCCCCATGGCCCGCGCGCCGCGCAGGACCAGGGACGCCTGCGCCTCGTCCCAGCCGTACTCCGCGGCGAGCGCCAGCGCCTCCAGGGCGAAGTCGTCCTCCGGGTAGCGCCCCGTGGCGAGGGGCCACGCGGTCTCGGGCTTCGACCCGGCCGCGCCCTTGAAGGGCGGCCGGTGCATGCGGGTGGCGTGCTGGATCTGTC
>JASFWR010000046.1:0-14917 GCA_050049155.1 Planctomycetota bacterium
GGCGCGTCGCACGGGCGCGGAGGGCCTGCGCGCGCGGGACCGGCCGGAGGGGCCCCGATGGCCCTGCAGAGGCGCCTGAGGCGCGCTCCACGCCCTGCGCTCCCCTCGGCGCGCTAGGCCGCGGGACACGGAGGCCACGGGTCGTTACCCTCTCCCGCTTCCCGACGCGGCCCGGCCGCCCCGAGAGGCACCCTCGATGTCCGAAGCACCCACCCCTTCCCTGAGCACCCAGCTCCCCGGCGACCTCGCGGACGCCCCCCGCGGCGCCGCCAAGGTGAGCGTCGTCTTCGGCAGCGCCTCCGACTGGCCCACCATGCGGGCGACGGTGGAGACCCTCGAGCAGTTCGGCGTCGCCTGCGAGTACGGCGTCGTCTCCGCCCACCGCACCCCCGACCGGCTGCGGGAGTTCGCCGAGGGAGCGCGCGGCCGCGGCGTGGAGGTCATCATCGCCGCCGCCGGGGGGGCCGCTCACCTCCCCGGGATGATCGCGGCCTGGACGACGCTCCCCGTCCTCGGGGTGCCGATCCGAAGCCGCGCCCTCAGCGGCGTCGACTCCCTGCTCTCCATCGCGCAGATGCCCCGCGGCGTCCCCGTGGGGACCCTGGCCATCGGGGACGCGGGCGCCAGCAACGCCGCGCTCCTCGCCCTGCGGATCCTCTCCACCGGCGACGCCGAGGTGGAGGCGCGCCTCGCGGCCTTCGGAGCGGACGCCGCCGCCGCCGCGCTCGCCGCGCCGCTGGACTGACCCATGGGTGCAGCGGAGCGACGGGTGGAGCCGGGCGGGACCCTGGGCGTCTTCGGGGGCGGACAGCTGGGGCGCATGTTCGGCATCGCCGCGCGGCAGATGGGCTACCGCTTCGCCGTGTACTCTGACGACTGCGACGGGCCGGCGGCCCAGGTGGCGGACCGCGCCGTGCACGGGGCGTACGACGACGAGGAGAGCGTCGAGGCCTTCGCTCGCACGGTGGACGCGGTGACGTTCGAGTTCGAGAACGTCCCCGCGATCGCAGGTGAGGCCGCGGCGAGGCACACGCTCGTGCGCCCCCACGGCTCGCTGCTCCACACGGTGCAGGACCGCACGCGCGAGAAGGAGGGGCTCGTGTCCATCGGCCTCCCGGTGGCCCCCTTCCACCCGATCCGCTCGGCCGCCGACCTGGACGACGCGCGCGAGCGGATCCCGGGGCCGGGCGTGTTGAAGACCTCGAGCTTCGGCTACGACGGCAAGGGCCAGGTGCGCACCGACGGACCCGAGGACCTGGAGGCGGCCTGGCGGAAGCTCGGCGAGGTGCCCTGCGTCCTGGAGGGCCTCGTCCCCTTCGAGGAGGAGGTGTCCGTGATCGTCGCGCGGGGCGTGACCGGGGACGTGGCCGTCTACGAGCCCTTCGCCAACGAGCACACCAACCACATCCTCGACGTCACGGTCTGTCCCGCGACCCTCGAGCCCGCGGTGGCGCTGGAGGTCGAGCGCATCGCCAGGGCGGTGGTCGAGGGCTTCGACGTGGTGGGGGTCGTCTGCGTGGAGCTCTTCCGGCTCGCCGACGGCACGATCCTCGTGAACGAGATCGCGCCGCGGCCCCACAACTCGGGCCACCTGACGATCGACGCCCACAGCTGCTCGCAGTTCGAGCAGCAGGTGCGCGCCGTGGCCGGGCTGCCCCTCGGCTCCGGTGAGCGCGTCGGCCCGCCGGGCGCCATGGCCAACCTGCTGGGGGACCTCTGGGGAGGAGGAGAGCCGGACTTCGCGGCGGCCCTGGCCATGCCCGAGGTCTCGCTGCACCTGTACGGCAAGGCGGAGCCGCGGCCCGGCCGGAAGATGGGGCACCTGTCGGCCACGGCGCCGACGGCCGAGCAGGCGGCCGCGAGGGTCCGCGCCGCGCGCGCCGCCCTCACCGGCGACTGAGGGCACGTCGCGCCGACGGCGGCTCCTGCGAGCGGTGACCCTCGGAGTGCTGCCTCTCCGAGCTGGGCCCCGCCGGCGCGCCCGCCGTCGACCCGCCGGGTCGGCGCCACGGGGCGCACTCCGATCGGCTACCCTGCGCCCATGAGTTTCCACTGGAAGGTCCTCCTCTGGATGGCCGCCGGCGCCCTCGTCGGGATCCTGATGCAGACGTTCCTCGCGGCCCCGGCCTACTCGGGGCTGCAGGTCGCCACCGCGGACGGGCACGTCGCCGTGACCTCCGTGGCCAAGGGTAGTCCCGCCGCGAAGGCGCGGCTGGCCCCGGGCGCGGCCTTCGAGGCCGCGGTCGTGGGGCGGGGCTCCGAGGCCGAGCGGCGGATCGAGCTGGGGAGCGCCGCGGACCTGGACGGCGTCGTCGGGGCCCTCTCGAACGGCGAGGTCTTCTGGCTCGTGCCCTCCGGCAACCAGGTCGCGGCCGAGGCCGACGGCGGGATGGATCCGATGTCGAGCGCGGTCGCGGTCACCGTGACCTTCGCGCCGGACAGCCCGCGCGCGCGCGCGGTGGCGCCCTTCTCGTTCGCCGCCGACATCTTCCTCGCGCTCCTGAAGATGCTCATCGTGCCGATCGTGCTCACCTCGATCATCACCGGCGTGGCGAGCGTCGGCTCCATGGGGGACCTGCGGCGCCTCGGCGGGAAGACCTTCGCGTACTACCTGGCCACGAGCATGCTCGCGATCCTGGTGGGGCAGGTGCTGGTGAACGTGATCCGGCCGGGGGACGGAGCGACCCTCGGGCTGTCGCCGCTGACGGCGGCGGGCGCGAGCCCGGACGCCAGCTTCATCGAGGTCATCAAGCGCATGATCCCGAGCAACATCGCGGCGTCCCTCACCGACAACGGCGCGATGCTCTCGATCATCTTCTTCGCGCTCATCTTCGGCTACTTCGTCACGCGCACCGCCGAGCCGCACCAGACGCGGGTGAAGGAGCTCTTCGAGAGCCTCTTCGAGGTGGTCATGACCATGGCCGAGGGCATCCTGAAGCTGCTGCCCTACGGAGTCTTCGCGCTCCTGGTGAAGGTCGTGGCGAGCACTGGCTTCGCGCCCTTCAAGGCCCTGCTCCTCTACATGGTCACGGTGGCTGCGGCCCTCGTGATCCACGCCGGGGTGACCCTCCCCATGCTCCTCCGGTCCGTGGGGGGGATCCGCCCGCGCGACTGGTTCCGCGCCATGTCGCCGGCCCTCATGACGGCCTTCAGCACCTCGTCGTCCTCGATGACGCTGCCGGTGACGCTGAAGACGGTCGAGGAGCGCGGGCGCGTGAGCAACCGCGTGACCTCCTTCACGCTGCCCCTCGGCGCCACGATCAACATGGACGGCACCGCGCTGTACGAGTGCATCGGCGTCATCTTCCTGGCGCAGTACTACGCCGCGGTCGGGGACTTCGAGCTGACCCTGGGAGCGCAGGCCCTCGTGGTCGTCCTCGCGCTGCTGGCCAGCGTGGGCGCGGCGGGCATCCCCTCCGCCGGGCTCGTGATGATGCTCACCATCCTCTCGGCGCTGGAGCTGCCCCTCGAGGGCGCGGCGCTGCTGCTGGCCGTCGACCGTCCCCTGGACATGATGCGGACGGTGGTCAACGTCTGGTCGGACTCCTGCGCCGCCGCCGTGGTGGCGCGAACCGAGGGGGAGGAGGGGCCGCTGGCTCCCGCCACCGCCTGACCGCGTTAGACTCTCCCCCCGACCCCGTCGCCCCCCCCGATATGCACTCCGGCTCACTCAACGAAAAGATCACGCGCGCCCTCGCCTTCATGCTCCGTCACCAGCCGGAGGAGTTCGACCTCGAGCTCGACCGGTTCGGCTGGGGGGACCTCGAGGACGTCGTCTACGCGCTGCAGGAGCGGACCGGTTCCTCCGTGGAGGAGGAGGACGTGGTCGAGGCGATCGACGCCAGCGACCGCCCGCGCTACGAGATCAAGGACGGGAAGATCCGCGCCCTCTACGGCCACTCGATCCAGATCGACCCCGGCGAGCCGACTGAGCCGCCGGACGAGCTCTTCATCGGGGTCGGGAGCCGCGACGCGTCGCGCGCCGAGGACCGCGGCCTGCGGAGCGGGCGGCGGGCCTTCCTGCACCTGGCGCGCACCGAGGAGGAGGCCCGCGAGTCGGGCCGCCGCATCGCCCGCGACTACGCGGTCGTGGTGGTCTTCGCGGGGGAGGCCTTCGACGAGGGCATCGACTTCTACGACCGTGGGTCGCTGTTCCTCGCGGACGAGATCCCCGGCGAGTTCCTCGAGGTCGGCGAGATCCAGCACGACGGGATCGAGCGCGACGACCGCCGCTCTCGCGGGCGTCGGAACGCGGACGGCCCGCGCGGCTCGCGCCGCGGCCGCGGTCGCGGGCGCGGCGGCCGCGACGGCGGCCGACGGGATCGAGAGGAGGAGGACCGCGATGAGCGGCCCCGTCGCGAGGAGGCGCGCGAGGAGGCGCGTGAGGAGGTGCGCGAGGAAGCGCGCGAGGAGCGGGCGCCGCGGCAGGAGTCGCGCCCGGAGCCCCCGGTGGAGGCTCACGAGGAGCAGCCCGTGTCCGCCGAGCCGTCCTTCGGCCTCGGCCTCGACGGCAGCGCCCCCGCGGCCTCCGAGCCCGAGCCCGAGCCGACCGCTGCGCCCCAGCCCGAGCCGGCGCCCGAGCCCGTCCACGAACCCGCTCCCGAGCCCGAGGAGGAGCCCGAGGAGGAATCCGGACCGGCAGCCGCCGGCTTCGGCGCTGGCCTCTGAGCTCAACCCCGAGTCCACCTCCGAGCCAACCTCCGCCCCGGCGGCCGGGCGCCCGCGCGCACCGGCCGTCGTAGCCTGCTCCCAGGGCTCTCGTCCGGGGTCCTGTTCCGAGCGGGGGCGCGGGGCGCCGCCGGGGGTCGACCGCGCGCCCCCTTCGACCTCGGGCGACACCCCACACCCTGCTCCCACGCAGGCTCCGCCGATGCGTCCAGGTCCGCGCCTTCCCGAGCTCCCCGCCGGCTTCACGGTCGTGGAGGGGAACCGTGGGGTGATGGTCTGCCGGACCGAGGACGTGGAGGCCCTGCGGACCGCGGGCTTCGGGCCCGACGGGACCCACCGCGCGGACGGCGGCTCGGTGCTGTTGGACGCCGAGGAGTCGGGGCGCGAGCCCCTGGGGCGCCTCGAGGTGGGGGGGAGGACGTGCCTCGCGCGGCGGTTCACCCACGGGGGCCTCGCGCGGGCCGTGACCGGGCGCCGCTTCCGGGACCCCTCACGCCCCTTCGACGAGCTCGTGCTGTCGGAGGCCCTCCGGGAGCGAGGCGTCCCCACGCCGCGGGTGGTGGCGGCCCGCGCCGTGGCGGTCGCGCCCGCGGGCTACGAGCTGACCCTCGTGACCGAGCGCCTCGAGGGGACGCTGGACCTGGGGCACCTGCTCGGCCAGGTCCGCCGCGGGGAGCGCCCGATGGGGGACCTCAGGCGCGGCCTCGACGCCGCCGGAGCCCTCGTGCGCAAGATCCACGACGCCGGGTGCTACCACGCGGATCTCCAGCCGGCGAACCTCCTCGTGGACCACGGGTGCACGGGGGGATCCTGGGTCCTCGACCTCGACCGCTCCTGGCTGGCGCCCGGGGGCGAGCTGGGGGAGGCTGCTCGCCTGAAGAACCTCGCGCGCCTCTGGCGTCACGTGGCTCGGCGGGAGCGCGAGTACGGACCGGTGCTCGGCCGCAGGGGACCCCTGCGCTTCCTGCGGGCCTACGGGGTGCCGGCCAGGGAGCTCGGGGACCGCGCCCGCGAGATCGCGGCGGCCGCCGGTCGGGGCGGGGCCTTCCACGGGCTCGGCTGGTGGCTGGAGCGGCGGTTCGGACGCGGCGTGGACGAGCGCGCGGCCGGCGGCGACCGCTAGCTGGCCAGGGAGCCCCTGGGGTAGAGCGGCCCGTCCTCCGACAGGGCGCTCTCCAGCAGCGCGGCCGTCCAGCGGCGGTGGCGCTGCCGCTTGAGGCGCGAGCGCAGCCGCCGGTTGTCCGCGGCGATCCTGCGCTCGAGGGCGCGGCGCACCTGGATCGAGCGCTTCGTGCGCCCGGCCCGCCCCAGCGCGAGGGCGAGGGTCGCGGAGATCACGATGCGATCGGGGAGCTCCGCGCCGTGCGCCTCCATCAGCCGGCTGGCCTCCACCGCGCGCTCGAGGAGCGCCCCGTCGTCGCCGCGGGTCCGCGCGATGCGCGCCTCCACGGCGAGGGTCAGGGCCAGGTGCCGCTGCAGCCCGAGGGAGGTGCTGAGGCGGTGCGCGCGCCGGACCAGCTCGGCCGCCCCGTCCTCGCCCTGTTCGGCCACGAGGATCCCGAGGAAGAGGGAGGCCGTGGCCTCACCCCGCCGGTCCTCGATGCGCCGCGCCGCGAAGAGCGCGTCCCGCAGACGTAGCTCCGCGTCACGCTCCCGGCCGACGTCGGCGAGGAGGCGGCCGTGCCGTGCGGCGACCTCCACCTCCATTCGAACCTCGCCCGCCCGCAGGGCGAGCTCGCTGGCCCGCTCGAAGGCGCGACCCGCGAGCCGCAGCCGGCCCACCAGTCGCCAGGCGCGCCCGGCGATGAGGCTCGACTCCGCGCGCGCGGCCGTGGCGTCCAGGCTCCGCTCGCTACGCCGCAGGGCGCGGCGGACGCTCGTGAGCTCCGCCAGCGCGGACTCGGGGTCGCCCTCGTGGATCAGGACCAGCGCGCCGAGCAGCCGCGCCCGCGCGCCTGAGACCGCGTCGGGCGCGAGCCGCCGCGCCTCGGCGGCGCGCGCCCGGGCCTCGTCGAGGTCGCCCAGCTCCAGGGCGACGGCTCCGAAGAGGCGGGCGATCTCCGCGCGGTCGGCGGCGAGCCGGCCCGGGTGGTGGGGTGGGTGGGACGCCCGGGAGCTGGCGGCGCGGGCCGCGAGGCCCTCCGCGTTGCGGAGGAGCCCGCGGGCGAGGCCGAACTCCCCGCCGCCGATGGAGAAGCGGGCGTGCAGGAGGTAGACGTGGGCCCCCTCCGCGGGGCGTCGCTCGAGGTCGAGGCTGAGCTCGCCGAGGCCCTCGAGGGCGGCGCGCTGCTCGGCGCGCTCGCCGAGGCGGCCCGCGGCGCTGGCCAGGAACTCGAGGAAGAGGCGGCGGGGGCCGCCCCCCTCCTCGCGGAGGTCGAGGGCCTCGAGGCCCCAGCCCGCGAGCGTGGCGAGCCGGTGGGGGTGGCCGGCGCTGGAGAGGCGCTCCAGCATGTCGGGCAGCATGGCGAGGAGCTGCTCGTGGTGCTCGCCCTCCCGCAGGTGGAACGCCCGGCGGAAGCTGGGCCGGCGGCCGCGCTGGCGCTCCAGCTGCTCCAGGGCCACGGCGACCGCGAGGTGACCTCGCCGCGCCCTGCCGGGGGCCATGAGGCTCAGCAACTCCTCGCGCTCGACGGGTTCGGCGAAGCGGTAGCGAGGCCCGGAGGGGACCAGCCAGCCCATGCGGACGAGGGCGGCGAAGGTCGTCTCCAGCGGGACCTCGTGCGGTCCGGGCCACGCCTGCGCCACGAGGGCGGGCTCGATCCGGCTGCCCACGATCGCCAGGCGCTCCAGCCAGACCCTGGCGCGGCCGTCGAGGGCGGCGAGCCGCTCGTTGACGGCGTCGAGGATCCCCTGGGGGCGGGGGATCTCCTCGGGGTCGACCAGGAGCTCGAGCCCCCGGGACCCGCCGGCCACCGGGCGCGCCCAGCCGCGCTCCACGAGCAGGCGCAGCAGCTCGTCGATGCTCCCCGGCACGCCGCCAGTGCGCTCGTGCAGGGCACGGGCGAGGCGCAGCCGCGGGGCGGAGTGGTGGAAGGTGTGCTCGACAAGGGCGAGCACCTGCGGCTCGGTGAGGGGGCGGAGTGTGATGGTCCGGGTCCGGTCCTGCAGTCGTCGCCGTAGCTCCGCGATCCCCGCGGCGTTGCGGAACCCCGCGCGGCGCCGTTCGCCGAGGATCAGGAGGAGGCCCGTCCCGGCGAGGCCGCGGGCGAGGCGCGTCAGCGCCTCGACGGTCGTGGTCCCCGCGAAGTTCACGTCGTCCAGGAAGAGGATCGCCGGGCCGCTCGAGGCGAGGCCGATCATCCACTCGCCGAGGGCCGCGGCCTCGGTGACCTCCTGGGCCTGCTGCTCCCCGGCCGCGGGGTCGAGGGCGCGGATCAGCGTGCGCGCGATCGCCGGCTGGACCACGGCCTCGATGAGCTCCTTGGAGCGCGGCCCCGGGGCCATGTCCTGGGGGAGGTGGAGCCAGCGCCGGAGGAGGGCGAGGAGCGTGGCGCCGGGGCGCTCGTCCGTGACCGGCTCGCAGCGTCCGTAAACGTAGAGCGGCGGGGCGGCGTCGCGGCCGCGGATGCGGTGCACGAACTCCGACACGAGCCGGGACTTCCCCGTCCCTCGCTCGCCCTGGAGCAGGACCGCCGCGCCGCCCTCCCGGGCGCGCTCCCAGGCGGCCTCCAGGGTCGCCAGCTCCTGGTCCCGGCCCACGAGCGGCTGGGCTCGCCGACCGGCCCAGGGGACCCCGCGCCTGGGGCCCTGCGCCGCGTCACCGAGCCGTTGCCGCCACCACGGGGAGGCCTCCCCGTCCGCGAGGGCGCCGGCCGCGGTCCCGCAGCCGAGGCGCTCTGCGGGGGCCGGGGTGAGGAGGCCGACGACGACGGCGTCGAGCAGCGGGGACACCCGGGGCACGTGGTCCGACGGCGGGCGGAGCACCCCGCCGCGCAGCCGGTCGACCTCCGCGGGGGTGGCCGCCACGGGCTCGCCCACGGCAGCCTCGAACAGGAGCGCGCCGAGGGCGAAGGCGTCAGCGGCGGCGGTGGCCGGTCCACCGGCGGCCCGCTCGGGGGCCAGGAAGCGCGGGGTCCCCAGCGCCCCGCCCCGGGCTCCCTCCCGCTCCGCGTGTCCGAGGTCCACGAGCCGGGCGCGGCTGTCACGGTCGAGGCGCACGTTGTCCGGCTTCACGTCGCCGTGGACCCAGCCGGCGGCATGCAGGGCCGCAAGGGCGCCGGCGAGCCGCGCGCCCGCGGCGCGCACGGAGGGCTCGGGGAGCGGGCCGTCCGCGGCGAGCTCCTCCGTGAGGGAGCGGCCGGGGACGAAGTCCTGGACCAGCCAGGGTCGCGCCGCGCCGGGGTCGCCTGCGGCGCCCTCGGGGGAGCCGTCGTGCGGGCCCTCGGCGGCGGCGAGCGGGGGCACGGGAGCCGTCAGCTCCAGGTGGTGCGTGCGCGCCACCGCCGGGTGCTGGAAGTCCGCGGAGACGCGGGCCTCTCGGGTCAGCGCCTCAAGGGCTCCGTGGTCGCTCACCAGCTCGTGCCGGAGCACCTTCACCGCCACCTCGTCGCCGGACTGCAGGGGGCCCCAGTCGTCGAGGACCTCGGCCCGCCAGACGCGGCTCGTCTGACCCTCGCCGTGGACCTCGACCAGGGCCAGGCACGGAGCCTCCGCGCCGGGGGGATCCTGTGGTTCGGGAGCGGGACTGGGCGAGGTCATCGGGGCGCCGAATCGGTACCTTGTGCGAGAGCGGCCGACGCCGCTGCGGGGCCGCCTCGATTCGCGGCGCCGCAGCGTGCCGACGAGTCTACGGCGCGCCGCTCCCCCCACGAGCCTTGTCCTTCCACGTCTACAACTCCCTCACGCGCTCCAAGGCGCCCTTCTCGACCATCGAGGACGGCGTGGTCCGCATGTACAACTGCGGCCCGACCGTCTACGGCCGGCCGCACATCGGAAATTATCGGAGCTTTCTCTTCGCCGACGTCCTGCGGCGGTGGCTCGAGTACCTCGGGTACGAGGTCCGCCAGGTGATGAACATCACCGACGTGGGGCACCTCACGGACGACGCCGTCGCCGACTCCTCGGGCGAGGACAAGGTCGAGGCGCAGGCCCGCGCCGAGAAGAAGGACCCCTTCGAGATCACCCGCGAGTACACGGACATGTTCCTGGAGGACATGGCCGCCCTTGGCGTGCGCGAGCCCATGGCCCGCCCTCGTGCGACGGAGTACATCGAGGAGATGGTGGAGATGGTGGAGGCCCTCATCGAGAAGGGCTTCGCCTACCGGGTCGGCGACAACGTGTACTTCGACGTCACGAGCTTCCCGGAGTACGGCCGCCTCTCCGGCAACCGGGTCGACGACCTCGAGGCGGGCAAGCGGGTCGAGGTCAACGAGGAGAAGCGGCACCCCGCCGACTTCGCCCTCTGGAAGAGCGACCCGGCGCACCTGATGAAGTGGGAGACGGCCTTCGGCCCGGACGGCTTCCCGGGCTGGCACATCGAGTGCTCGGCCATGGCGAAGGCCCTCCTGGGGGACCGGATCGACATCCACACCGGCGGCGAGGACAACGTCTTCCCGCACCACGAGTGCGAGATCGCCCAGAGCGCCTGCGCCAACGGCGTGCCCCTGGCCGAGGTCTGGATGCACGCCAAGTTCCTCCAGGTGGACGGCGGGAAGATGAGCAAGAGCCTCGGGAACGTGTACACGCTCCCGGACGTGGTCGCGCGAGGCTTCGAGCCCCGGCACCTGCGCTTCGCCCTGGTCCGGGGTCACTACCGGACCCAGATCAACTTCACCTGGCCGATCATGGACGAGATCCGGGCGCGCCTGGAGAACCTCGACGAGATCGCGGTCCTGCTCCACCGGATCCTCGACGGCGGCGCGGCCGGCGCCGAGGGCGGCGGGCGCGAGGCCCTGGATGCCGCCGTGCGCGGCTTCGAGGCCGGGATGAACGACGACCTGAACATGCCCGTGGCTCTGGCGGCCCTCGAGGGGCTCCGCAAGCCCCTGCTCGAGGGCAGCTTCGGGGTCGACGTGGCGCGCGAGGCCCTCGACTGGCTGGAGCGGGCCAACGGCGTCCTCGGGTTCATCGAGACCGGGGCCCAGAGCGCGGACGCCGAGGTGGAGGCCCTCATCGAGGCGCGCACCGCGGCCAAGGCCGCCAAGGACTGGGCGGCGGCCGACGCCGCCCGGGACGCGCTCACGGCCCTCGGGATCGAGCTGCAGGACACCCCCGAGGGGGTGGTGTGGCGCCGCCGCTGACCGGGCGGGTCAGCTGGGACCGTCGCCCGCGCCGTCGCCGCCTCGGATCTCCCGGTCGCGCTTGAGCGCCCTCGAGATCATGTCGTCCATGCGCTCCGCGTCGGACGTCGTGGTGTCCGGGAGGAAGCGCAGCTCGGGCAGGGACCGGGTCTCGAGCACGCGCCCCACCTGCTTGCGGATGAAGCCCGAGGCGTGGTCGAGCATGTGGGCGGCCTTGGAGCGGTCGCCGTCCCCGCCGAGCACGGAGTAGTGGAGCTTGGCGACCGAGAGGTCGGAGTTCAGCTCCACGCGGACGATGGTGATGAACTGGGCCCGGGGGTCCGAGAGCTCGTGCTGGAGGCAGTGGGCGGCGCGGCGCTGGATCGCGGCCTCGATGCGGGCGATGGTGCGCGGGTTGGCCATGGTTCCGTCGGCGGGGTCGGGCGTGGGGGCGCTGGAACGGCGAGCGGGGCACCGAGGTGCCCCGCCCGGGTGGAGCCGTCGCCCGCGCGGGGCGACGCGCTCAGAGGGACCGCTTGATCTCCTTCATGCGGTACGCCTCGATCACGTCGTCGAGGCGGATGTCGCGGAAGTCCTTCAGCACGATGCCGCACTCGAAGCCGGAGCGGACCTCGTTGGCCTCCTCCTTCTCGCGCCGCAGGGACCCGATCTGTCCGGTGTACACGACGTTCCCGTCGCGGATCAGGCGCACCTTGCTGCTGCGCTTGACCGTGCCGTCCGTGACCATGCAGCCGGCGATGAGGCCGATCTTGGACGACTTGAAGAGCCGGCGGATCTCGACGTGGCCCATGATCTCCTCCTCGAACTCCGGCTTGAGGGCGCCCTCCATGACGCGCCGCAGATCGTCGAGCAGCTCGTAGATGACGCCGTAGCGACGGACCACGAGGCCAGAGCGCTCGGCGGACTGACGGGCCTTCGGGTTGACCGACACGTGGAAGGCGATCAGGAGCGCGTCCGAGGTGGACGCCAGGTCCACGTCGCTCTCCGTGATCGGGCCGACGCCGGCGTGCACCAGCTTGACCTGGACCTCGTCGTGCTCGAGCGCCTCGATCTCCTGGCGGATGACCTCGACGGAGCCCTGCACGTCCGCGCGGACGATGACGTTGATGATCTCGCGCTCGGTCTTGGGAGCGGAGCCGAGGATCGCCTCGAGCTCGCGGCTGGGCTCGCGTTTGGAGGCGAGCATCTTGGCTCGGTTCGTCCGCTCGCGCTCCTGGGCGATCTCCTTGGCCTGGGCGAGGGTCTCGATGACGTGGAAGGGCTGGCCGACGCCGGGGAGCGCGTCGAGGCCCGTGACCGAGACCGGCGTGGACGGGCCAGCGGTCTTCAGGGTCTTGCCGCGGTCGTCGATGATCTGGCGCACCTTGCCGTAGCCCTCCCCGGCGAGGATGACGTCGCCCTTGTTGAGGGTGCCGTCCTGCACGAGCAGGTGGGCGATGATGCCGCGGCCCTGCTGGATCTCGGCCTCGAGGACGACGCCCGCCGCGGGCCCGTCCGGGTGCGCGCGCAGGCCGAGCTCGGACTCGCCCATCAGGAAGATGTGCTCGAGGAGCTCCTCGATGCCGTCCCCGGTCATGCCGGAGGTCTCGAACATCGCGGTGTCGCCGCCGTACTGCTCGGGCACGAGCTCCGCGCCCATGAGCTGCTGGATGACGGCGTTCGCGTTGAACTCGGGGCGGTCCTTCTTGTTGATGGCCACCACGATCGGCGTCTCGGCCGCGCGCGCGTGGGCGATGGCCTCGGTGGTGCTCGGCTTGACGCCGTCGTCACCAGCGACCACGAGGACCACGATGTCCACGGCCTTCGCGCCCCTGGCGCGCATGGCGGTGAAGGCCTCGTGGCCGGGGGTGTCGACGATGGTCACCGTGTGACCCAGCTTGGTCTGCACCTGGTAGGCGCCCACGTGCTGCGTGATGCCACCCGACTCCTTGTCGGCGACCTTGGTCTCCCGGATCTTGTCGATGAGGGTGGTCTTGCCGTGGTCGACGTGGCCCAGGAAGGCGACGGTGGGGGCGCGCTCGACGAGGTGCTCCTCCTCGATCTCGCTCCGCTTCTTCGCCACGTCCTCGATCATCAGCTGCTCGGCGGTCACCTCCTGCTTCACCTCGAGCTCGACCTCGAACTCGCCGGCCAGCAGGGTGGCGGTGTCCGTGTCCAGCGTCGCGTTGACGGTGAACATCCCGAGCTGCTGCTCCAGGGCGCGCTTCTGGACGACGCTGCTCTTCAGGGAGAGCGCGTCGGCCAGCTTGGCCATGGTGATCGGCTCCTCGATGGAGACCGAGCCGCCCTTGTAGGGGGACTCGGTGACCTGGTCGCGGCTGCCCCCGCGCTGTCCGCTGCTGCGGCGGCCAGGGGGACCGCCCGCGGCCCGGTTGCGGCGCAGGAAGCGGCCCTGCTCGCGCTCACGCAGCTCCGCGGCCGTCATCTTGCCCCGGGGGCCGGCGGGGCCCGCCTGCCGGTTGCGGTCCCGCCCGAAGGTCGGGCGGACGTCCGGCATGGCGTCGTCACGGGACTGCAGGCGTCGGGAGTCGGGGCGGCTGCGGCTGGGGGACGACTGCTGGAAGCTCGAGGGGTCGATGAAGCCCACGACGTTGCCCTTGCGGGCCGCGGCGTCGTCCGCCTCGGCGGGCTTGGGGTCCTCGGCGGCGGGCTCCGCGGGGGCCTCCGCGGCGGGAGCGGCCTCCTCGGCGGGGGCCGTCCCTTCGGCGGGGGGCTCGGACGCAGGAGCTTCGGCGGTCGGGGCTTCGGCGGAAGGGGCTTCGGCCGCGGGGGCCTCGGCCGCAGGAGCCTCGCCCGCGGGGGCCTCGGCGGGCGCCTCGCTCACGGGCGCGGGGTCCTCGGCGCTGACCGGCTCGGGCTCGGTGGCCGGAGCCGGAGCCTCGGCGACGGGCTCCGCTGCGGGCGCCGGCGCGGGCTCGGCGGCGGGCTCGGGCGCGGGCTCCGCCGCGGTCTTCTTCCGGCGCTTCAGGCCGGGCAGTCCGCCGAGGGTGCCCTCGGCCTCATCGGCGGGCGCGGCCTTCTTCCGCTTCTTGACCCGCAGGCCGCCGCCCTCGGCGGCGGGCTCCTCGGCGGCCTCGACCGGGGCGATCCCGTTGGCCTCCAGCAGTCCCTGCGCCTGGACCAGCTCGAAGGGGTCCAGCGCGGACATGTGGCTCTTGGCCTTGCTGAATCCGAAGTCGCGGAGCTTGGACGCCAGGTCCTTGCCGGGCATGCCGTACTGCTTCGCGAGATCGTGGATGCGTACCTTGTCGCTCAAACTTTTGGTGGTGGGTTCTTGGGGCGCTCGTCCTGTGGGACCCTGGCGCCGGGCTGGCCGTTGTCTTCCCCCGGGGGTCGGCCAGCGAGAAGCTCACCGGAACCGACGTCGGAGGTCGCCCGTGCTACG
This sequence comes from Planctomycetota bacterium, assembly GCA_050049155.1. Taxonomy (GTDB): domain Bacteria; phylum Planctomycetota; class UBA1135; order UBA1135; genus Saltatorellus. Next base: position 14,293 of record JASFWR010000046.1, read on the forward strand.
GGCGATCTGGCATGTACTGGGGGGCGTGATGGAGCCGGAGGGGAGGGCGCGCTGCGGCGCGCGATCCTCAGGCTTCATGGCGGGGGGAAAACACGATGTGGGGGTTGGGCTCTGGGTGGTCGGTGCGGGCGTCCTCAGGACGCGGCCGGGGGGGCGGGCGGCTCCTCGCCGGCGCCGGCCTCGGCCGCGGGGGCCTCGCTGGCAGCGCCAGCAGGGGCCTCAGCGGGGGCCTCAGCGGGGGACTCAGCGGGGGACTCAGCAGGGGGCTCAGCAGGAGCTTCAGCAGCCGGCTCGGCCGGGGCCGCAGGGGTGTCGTCGAAGTACTCCTCGCGGGTCTTGATGTCGATCTCCCAGCCGCAGAGCCGGCTCGCGAGCCGCACGTTCTGGCCGCGCTTGCCGATGGCGAGGGACTGCTGCTCCTCGTCCACCAGCACGGTCACCGAGTGACGGTCCACGTGGGGGTAGATGTTGTCCAGGTGGATCTTGGCCGGCCCCAGCCCGTTCATGACCAGGGTCTCCAGGGAGTCGCTCCACCGGATGATGTCGATGCGCTCGCCGCGCAGCTCGTCGATGACCGCCTTGATCCGCGAGCCCCGAACGCCCACGCAGGCGCCGATGGCGTCGA
>JASFWR010000299.1:0-4765 GCA_050049155.1 Planctomycetota bacterium
ACGCGGCCCGCGCCCCGCGGGTGGGCGAGGTCGCGATCGCGGCCGCCTACGCGGCGCTCGGCAAGCGCGACCCGCTGTCCGCGATGGCCCACGTGGTCGCGGGCTACCACGGCGCCTGCCCCCTCGAGGACGCGGAGCTGGACGTGCTCTTCGAGCTCGCGCTCCTGCGCCTCGGCACCAGCGTCGCCATCTCGTCGGAACGCGCGCCCGAGCACGGGGGCGAGAACGAGTACCACCAGGTCAGCGCGACCCCCGCCTGGCGCGCCCTCGAGCAGCTCCGGGGCACTCACCCCGCCCTCGCCCGTGCGATCCTCCGGGACGCCGCGGGGCTCCCCCCGGTGCCCCGGGCCGCCGCCTTCGACCGCTGGGCCCGCGCGCGGACCTTCGCGCCGGTCCTGGGGAGCGACCTCGACGGGGCGCCGCGGGTGGACCTCTCCCTGGACGGGGAGCTGACGGTGGAGGGCGGGCGCGAGCGGCCGTTCGCGGCCTGGGCCGCGGACCTCGAGGCCGAGCGCGTGGCGGCTGGCGCCCCCGCGGCGGTCGGCTTCCACGACGAGACCCGCCTGCTCTACCGCTCCGACGCCTTCGCGGAGCCCCGGGAGGACGGGCCCGAGCCGCGGACCGTGCACCTGGGCGTGGACCTCTTCGCCCCGGCCGGGACGGAGGTGTTCGCGCCCCTGGAGGGCGTGGTGCTCAGCGTGCAGCGGAACCCCGCGCCCCTGGACTACGGGCCCACGGTCATCCTCGAGCACCGGGGCGAGGGCGGCGCGCCCTTCTTCACCCTGTACGGGCACCTGGACGGGGAGGTCCTCGACCGCCTGCGCCCGGGGGACCCCGTGGAGGCCGGCGGGCTCGTGGGGCGCCTAGGCGCGGAGCACGAGAACGGGGGCTGGCCGCCCCACCTGCACCTCCAGGTGATGCTCGACCGCCTGGGCCGGAGCGGCGACTTCCCCGGCGTCGCCGCGCCCACCTGGCGCCGGGCGTGGACGGCCCTCTGCCCCGACCCCGCGCCGCTCCTCGGGCTCGAGTCCTGCGCCTCCGGAGAGGCGGACACCGCGGCCCTCCACGTGGAGCGCAGGGCGACCTTCTGTCGGTCCATGTCGATCCAGCACGAGGCGGACCCGCTGCAGATCGTCCGGGGCGAGGGCACGACGCTCTTCGACGCGGAGGGCCGCGCCTTCCTCGACGCGGTCAACAACGTGCCCCACGTGGGGCACTGCCACCCGCGCGTCGTGGCGGCGGGCCAGCGGCAGATGGGGCTCCTCAACACGAACACCCGCTACCTCCACGAGGGCCTCCACCGGTACGCGGACGGCCTGCGCGCGAGGCTCCCCGAGGGCCTCGACGTCCTCTACTTCGTGTGCAGCGGCTCCGAGGCGAACGAGCTCGCCCTGCGGATCGCGCGGGCGGCGGCCCCGTCGGGCGCGGCGGAGCTGTTGGTCCAGGAGCACGGGTACCACGGCCACACCGGCGCCACCGTCGGCGCGAGCCACTACAAGTTCGCCGGCCGCGGCGGGTTCGCGCCGCCCTCGGACGTCCACGTGGTCCCGATCCCGGACCCCGTCGGCGGCCTCCACCGGGGCGCGGACAGCGGTCCCCGATACGTGGAGGAGGTCCGGTCCGTCCTGGACCGCCTCGCCGCCGAGGGGCGCGCGCCGTTCGCGATGCTGGCCGAGGCCATCATCGGCTGCGGCGGGCAGGTGGTCCCCCCGGAGGGCTACCTGCGGGGCGCCTTCGACGCGGTGCGCGCCGCGGGCGGCCTCGCCATCGCCGACGAGGTCCAGGTGGGCTTCGGGCGCGTCGGGACCCACTTCTGGGCCTTCGAGGAGCAGGGCGCCCGGCCGGACCTCGTGACCATGGGCAAGCCCATGGGCAACGGCCACCCCCTGGCGGCCGTGGCCACGACCCGCGAGATCGCCGACCGGTTCGCCGGCGGCATGGAGTTCTTCGCCACCTTCGGCGGCAACCACGTGTCCGCCGCCATCGGGCAGGCGGTCCTCGACGTGATCGAGGACGAGGGGCTGATGGAGCGCGCGCGGCGGGCCGGAGAGCTCTTCTTCGCGGAGATGGCGCCGCTCGCGGAGCGGCACCCGATCATCGGCGACGTGCGCGGGCGAGGCCTGTACCTCGGCGTGGACCTGGTGCGGGACCGCGCGACCCGGGAGCCCGCCGGCGACGCGGCGCGCCACGTCGCCCTCCGCATGCGGCAGCGCGGGATCCTGATCGGGACCGACGGCCCCCACGGCAACGTGCTGAAGATCAAGCCGCCCCTCACCTTCACGGACGGGGAGGTCCGGCGCCTGGTCGCGACCCTCGACGAGGTGCTGTCGGAGACGCCGGTGGCGTCCCCCGACCGCGCTCACTGATCGAGCTCGACCCAGGCCCCGGGCTCGACGAGCTCCACCGCGTCCCCCACCCTCCGAGAGAGCTCCGCGGAGATCTCCGCCCGGTAGGCCGGCTTCAGGTGGGCGAGGAGCACGCGGACCCCGGGCGGGACCCGCTCCAGCTCCGCCGCGAGCGTGGCCGGGGTCAGGTGCCCCGAGCCGTCGGCGATGGCCTGCATGCGCTCGGGGAAGCTCGCCTCCAGGACGACCGCCCGCAGGCGGGGCGCGGCGGCCGCGGCCTCCCACAGCGCGTCGCACGGGCCGGAGTCGGCGCCGAACAGGACCGCGCCCTCCTCGCCCTCCACGAGGAGCGCGTGGGTGGGCACGGGGTGCGCCACCGGGACCGCGGTGACCTGGAAGCCCGCCAGCTCGAAGGGCGCTCCCTCCGGGAAGGCCACCAGCTCCATCAGCGGCCGGCCGTCCGCCTCGCGGAGGGCCTCGAAGTCCGGGAAGAGGGGCCCCGAGAAGAGGTGCGCGCGCAGGGCCTCGATCGCGCCCGCGGAGGCGTGGACCCGGACTGGGGCCCGGTCGAGGGAGAGGAGCGCCTCCACCCACATGGGCAGCGACGCCACGTGGTCGATGTGGGCGTGGGTCAGGACCAGGCCCTCGATCCGCCCCATGTCGTCGGGCTCGCCCACGAGCCCGACGCTCCCCGCGTCCACGGCGAGGGGGCCCGCCCCGGCCCCCTCCACCACGAAGCTGGTGAGGGGCTGGGCCGCCGCCCGCCCCGTTGACGGGGGAGCCGTCGACGCCGGCCCCGTGGAGGCCAGCCCCGACGGTGCTGACGCCGGGGGCGCCGCATCGGAGGAGCCCGGGAACGAGCTCGGCAGGAGCCGCAGCCTCACCCCGAGCGACCCGTCAGCGGGTGCCGTCCGTGACGTCGAGGTCGCGGACGAAGAGGTTGCGGAAGGCCACGCCCACGTCGGAGTCGGTCTCGCCGGCCGACCCGTGGCGCTGCATGCCGATGAACCCGCGCGCGGCGCGCTCGGCGAAGGGCGCGCCCTGCTTCACGTCCAGGGTCCGCGTGTCCACGTCCCACAGGATGACGCCGTTGAGCGCGCAGTGCATGCGCGGCCCCACGCAGCGGACCTCGTACGTGTTCCACTGGCCGATGGGGTTCAGGGCGGACTTCGCCGGGGCCTGGGCCGCGTAGAGCCCGCCGGTGAACTGGTACGGCGCGAGCTTGCTGCCGCTCGCGGACTCCCAGTTGAAGTCGTCGAGGATCTGGACCTCGCAGCCGTTGAAGGAGGGGTTCCCCTCCTCGGTCGAGCGCAGGTAGAGCCCGGAGTTGCAGAGGCGCGAGATCTTGAAGTCCATGCGGAGCTCGAAGTCCTCGAAGTCCGTGCGCGAGGTGCGGATGTGGCCCGCGTTGCCGCGCATGAGCCCCTGGAGCTCGCCGTCCTGGACGCGGTAGCCCGCCTGGAGCCACGCGGCGTCGTCCATGTCCTCCTCCGCCTTGCCCGCGGGGGCCCAGCCGGTGAGGTCCTCACCGTTGAAGAGGCTCTCCCAACCGGCGGCCTCCCCCACCGCGGTGAGGGACAGGGTGCCGTCGTCGGCCCGGGTGAAGGGCTGGTCGGCGCCCGCGGGGAGCTCACGGACCCGGAGGTTCTTGAAGCGCACCGCGGCGTCCTCGGGGTCGTCCCGGCCGCCGTGCACCTGGATGCCGATGCGGCCCGAGCGCGCGAAGGTGTCGAGCCCCTCCGGGATGCGGTAGTCCAGCACGCACTCGCCGTCGATCCAGGCCACGAGGTGCATGGGGTCGCCGACGCAGCGCACGCGCACGTGGCACCACTCGCCGCTGCGCCAGGCGGCGCTGCCGCCGGTCTCCTTGTAGACCCAGCCGTCGGAGTAGATGCCGCAGATGCTGCCGCCGGGGCGGTCGTCGATGGTGAACTGCGCCCCGCGCTGCTTCGGGAGCATGCGGACGAAGATGCCGCTGTCGAAGGGCGCGGTCACCTTGACGTCGCACTCGAACTCGTAGTCGGCGTACATGCCCTCGGTGTAGAGCAGGCCGCCGCGCGCGCCCTCGGCCTCGCGGCCGACGATGGCGCCGTCCTCCACTGTCCAGTCCGCGTCCCCGTCGTACCGGCCGCCCTTCTCGGTCCAGCCGTCGAGGGTCTTGCCGTCGAAGAGGCTCACCCAGCCGCCGGGCGCCGCGGGGGTGGTGGTGCCGGCCGCAAGGGGCAGGGCCGAGGTCAGGGCCGAGGTCGGGTTCGGGGCGGCGACCGGGTCGCCGGAGAGCGCCAGGGCGGCGCCGATCGCGGTGCTGAGGAGGATCATGACGCGAGGTCTCGGACAGCTTGGGTGAGGAGGGCGACGCCGTAGCCGGTGCCGCGGCCGCCGCGGACGGCGGGGAAGGCCATGTCGACGTGCGCCCAGCG
>JASFWR010000301.1:0-4748 GCA_050049155.1 Planctomycetota bacterium
CCGCCCGGTAGGTCGGACGATGGATTCCATGATGACCCGACTCCCCTCCGCCCCCCTCCTGGCCGCCCTGGCCGTCGCCACGGCCGCCAGCGCGTCCGCCACCCCGGACCGCATCTACAAGTCCGACGGCTCGATCGTCGAAGGCGTGGACGTGATCTCCGAGACCATCGACATGGTCACCTACAAGCCCGAGAAGGGCCGCGGTGAGGAGCAGGTGGAGTCCGAGCTCGTGCTGCGGGTGGAGTTCACCGATCGTCCGGAGGACGTCTCCGCCGCCGAGGTGGACGCCGCCAACGGGGCGCTGCTCGGGGCCGTCAGCGGCTTCCAGACGTACCTCGGCGGGCTCGGCGAGCGCGGGGACCGCAAGCACCCCTGGGCCGCGGCGTACTCCCAGTACCGGCTGATCGAGGTCTTCGAGCAGATCAACTCCGAGGAGTCGATCCAGGCCATGGTCGGCGCCGTGGACGAGCTGGTGACCAACTACCCGGACTCGCGCTACGTCCCGATCGCCTTCATCAAGAAGTTCGAGGCCCAGCTGATCCACGGGGACCGCGCGGGCGCCAAGGCCACGGCCGAGGCGTTCGGGGCCCTGGTGGACGAGCGGGACCTCGCGCAGCGCTGGAAGTCGGAGCAGAAGCTCCGCGCCGTGCTCTCCGACGACTCCCTGTCCGGGACCGGCCTCGAGGCCGCCCTCGAGAAGATCTCCTCCGAGGCCGCCGTCTTCCCGACCGTGGCCAACCGGGCCGACGTGGCCGTGGCCGAGTCCATGCTCGGGCGCGGCGCCTTCGCCGAGGCGGAGCAGGCCTTCGAGAGCGTGACGGAGTCCCCCAACGCGGACGAGCGGACCCTCGCCGCGGCCTGGTGCGGCCTCGGGGACTGCCTCTACCGCCGGGCCGAGACCCAGGCGGCCGCCGGGGACGCCGAGGGCGCGGTGCCGCTCTTCCAGAAGGCCCAGCTCGCCTTCATGCGGGTCGTGGTCCTCTACCCGACCGAGCTGGCGTACGTCCCCAAGTCGGCCTTCTACGCCGGCCGCTGCATCCAGGAGCTCGGCGGTGAGCTGGCCAAGGACCAGTCGGACCGACTCTTCAACTTCGTCACCCGGAACTTCCGGGGCTCGCGCTGGGCCGACTCCGCGCGCCAGTTCCGCCGCCGGAACTGAGCCTTCAGAACTGGGCCCCCAGAACCGATTCTCCGCGATCGGGCGCGGGGGAAACCCCGGAATCCCACGCTCCGCCGTCCGTCGGGGAGTGACGGCGCCGCGGGCGCCAGCGGCGAGGCCGCCTCCGTTCGACGGGGGCGGCCTCGCCCCGTTCCGGGCGGTTCCGGGGGCCGTCCCGGTGAGCGCGGACCGGAGCGCCGGCCGGTGACCGTTCCTCCGGCGATCGGGTCTCCGGACCTGGGGTGCGGAGTTGTCCACAGGCGCGGGCGAGCCGCCGCCGTCCTCGGCGATCCGCTGTCCTCGGAGACGGGCCACGCCGTCGAGCGTTCGCCGATCCGTCGGCAGCGTCCGCAGGGCGCACTCCGACCGCGGGCTCCTCCACTCCATCGGTCTCCTCCCATGTCCCGACTCGCCCCCCTCGTACCTCGCAGTTCCCCCGCCACCCGGCGCCGCAGCGACGGGCCGCCGGAGACGCTCCGTGCGCCCCAGCCCGACGCCCGCCGAACGGCGGCCCGGCCGGACCGCGCGGGTGGGGGCCGGCGGGCGCCGGACTGGTCGCCGCTCCTCGAGCTGCGGCCCGCGGTGCTGGCCTTCCTCCGGCGGCGCTGTCGGGACGAGCACCAGGCGGAGGACCTGACCCAGGAGACGCTGCTGCGTGCGGCGCGCCACCTCGACCACCTCCACCGGGTCCAGCGGCCGACGTCGTGGGCGCTCCAGATCGCGGCGAACGTCCACCTCGACCACGCCCGGAAGGAGTCCTGGCAGACCCTGGCGCCCCCGGACCACGCCGCCTTCCTGGCCATCCCGGGGAGCGAGCCGGTACCCGGCGAGGGCGGGGGCCCGCAGCTCTATCGGGTGGGGGAGCGGGAGGTGGACGGCGACGACCTCTCCGAGGCGGTCCGCCAGGTGTGGGGCCGCCTGCTCGAGCGCGACCGGGTCGTGCTGGCGTCGTTCTACCTGGAGGGCGGCGGGACCCGCGCAGCGGCGTCCGCCTGCGGCGTCACCCGGGACCTGGTGAAGGTCCGCCTGTTCCGTGCCCGGCGGCGGCTCCACGCGGCCGTGCTCGAGCACCTCGAGGCGCGGTGACCCGGCGCTGGAGCCCGGCGGCCAAGCTCGGGGTCGGGTCCGGGGCCGAGCTCGAGGGCGACTCCGGGGGGGGCCGCGAGGCGACGCCCGCGGCGCGCCGGGAGGCCGCTTCCTCCGCGTCGGAGGCCAGGGGGGTGGCCTCACCGGCTCGCTGGGTGGCCGCGCGGCGGGCCCGGGCGGCGGCGGTGCAAGCCTCGCTCGCGGTCGCAGGGGTCGTGGCGCTCGCCGCGGTCGCGAGGTCCCTCGCACCGCGCCCGGGGCCGTCGACGCCCGCACCCTCGGCGCAGGCCGCGGCCCCCTGGCGGCGCTGGCGCGGGGAGCTCTCGAGGGCGCACGAAAGCCGACGTGCCGGGGACGTCGTCGACGCGCTCACGCGCTACGCGGCGGTGGCCGCGGCGCCCGACGCGCGCGGTGCGGACGCGGAGCGCGCCGGCCTCTGGGTCGCGCGCCTCCGCCTCTCCCTCGGGGAGTGGAGCGCGCTTCGATCCCTCGAGCAGCTCGCGCGGAGCACGGAGGACCCCGCGTCCCTCGCCTTCATCGAACGCGTGCTTCGCTCCCTCGACGAGCGCGAGGTGCCGGCGCGCTGGGGTGCGCTCGCCACTTCGACGTCGGCCACGACGGTCGATCGACTGCGCGACATGAGCGCTCGAAGGACGGAGGTCGGCGCGCGCGCGGGTCGTTGGTCGGACGCGTTGCGGCGGAACACGCGCTGATTTTTTTGGCGACGAACGATCCGGTTTCTGTGGGCTTCGGGCGACGGAACCCTTATCACGTTGATCGAGGTCACGAGCCGCACTCGTGTTCGAGGGAGTTCACACCGCTCCTTCGAGTCATGCACGGGGGCGGGGAGTGCTCTCTGTCACAGCCACGACATCAAGAGGCGGCTCGTCCCTTCGGGGGCGGGCCGCCTTGTCGTTGGAGGACGCTGTCGTTGGAGGACGCTGTCGTTGGAGGGCGATGCCTTTGAAGGACGCGGTCTTCGGAGCGGGCGGGACTCGAAGGGCGCGACCGGCGGGAGGCCCTGGAGCAGGCCTGGGAGCATGCGCCGCGGAGGACGCCGCCTCTGAGGCCCCGAACGAACAGCGCCGCCGCGGCACGGGGGCCGCGGCGGCGCTGCGCAGGGTGGTTCGGGAGCCGGCCCCGGGGGTCGCCCCCTGGTTCCGGGCCGCGGATCAGCGGCCGATGGCGTGGTACGTGAAGCCTGCGTCCTCGAGGGTCTTGCGCGGGAAGATGTTGCGCCCGTCGAAGATGACCGGCTGCTTGAGGTTGGCCTTGAGGGCGTCGAAGTCGGGGCGGCGGAACTCGTTCCACTCCGTCACGATCACGAGGGCGTCGGCGCCCTGGACCGCCTCCATGGGGTTCTCCGCGTACTCGATCTCGTCGCCCAGGTAGTGCTCCCGGGCCTCCTCCATGGCCTCCGGGTCGTGGGCGATCACGGTCGCGCCCGCCTCGCGCAGGGCCCGCGAGAGGACGATGGCGGGGGCCTCCCGCATGTCGTCGGTGTTCGGCTTGAACGCCAGGCCCCAGAAGGCGAAGCGCAGGCCCGTCAGGTCCGCGCCGAACTGCTCGACGATCTTGTCGAAGAGGAGCCGCTTCTGCGTCGCGTTGACGGCCTCGACGGCCTTGAGGATGCGGAAGTCGTAGTCGTTCTTGTCCGCGGTGTGGATGATCGCCTTGACGTCCTTGGGGAAGCAGGACCCGCCGTAGCCGATGCCCGCGAAGAGGAAGCGGGAGCCGATCCGGTCGTCCGAGCCGATGCCCTTGCGCACGTTGTCCACGTTCGCGCCCACGCGCTCGCAGACGTTGGCGATCTCGTTCATGAACGAGATGCGGGTGGCGAGCATGGCGTTGGCCGCGTACTTGGTGAGCTCGGCGGACGCCACGTCCATGGTGAAGATGGGGTTGCCCGTGCGGACGAAGGGCTCGTAGAGCTCCGTCATGATCCGCGCCGCCCGCTCGGTGTCCGCGCCGACCACGACTCGGTCGGGCTTCAGGAAGTCGTCGATCGCCGCGCCCTCCTTGAGGAACTCCGGGTTGGAGACGACGTCGTACTCGTGCTGGGCGTGGGGGGCCATGGCGGCGTGCACCTTGGCGGCGGTGCCCACCGGGACGGTCGACTTGTCCACGACCACCGTGTAGCCGGTCATGTGCTTGGCGATGCTCTCCGCGGCGGCGAGCACGTACTGCACGTCGGCGCCGCCGTCCTCGCCCGGGGGCGTGCCCACGGCGATGAAGGCCACCTGGGCGTCCTTCATGCCCTCGGCGTAGTCCGTGGTGAAGGCCAGGCGGCCGTCCCGCACGTTGCGCTTGATCAGCTCCTCCAGGCCGGGCTCGAAGATGGGGACGACGCCCTCCCGGAGGCCGCCGATCTTCTTCTCGTCGATGTCGATGCAGGTGACGGTGTTGCCGCTCTCGGCGAAGCAGGTGCCCGCGACGAGGCCGACGTAGCCGGATCCGATGACTGCGATGCGCATGGAGGATGGAGGGGGGTTGTGGCGCTCCC
>JASFWR010000302.1:0-4732 GCA_050049155.1 Planctomycetota bacterium
CGGCGCCGTGGAACGAGGTGGAGCTCTTCGCGCCGAAGACGAAGCCCGCGAAGGCGCTGGTCCCGGCCTCCGCCTGCATCTCAGCCTGGATCGAGAAGTCCCCCGCCGTGACCTTGTCCAGGGTCAGCATCTTGAAGTCGAAGTTCGCGGCGTCGAACCGGCCGTTGTCCGCCACGAGCCGCAGGCTGTCCGGCTGGAACACGTTGTTCCCCGCGGTCCAGCCCTCGAGGTTGCGCTCGTTGTAGGCCAGGTCCCAGATGGCCATGTCGCTGCCCCGGGCGATGACCGCCTCCTCGTAGGCGTCGAAGAGGTCGAGCAGCCCGAACTCGGAGCCGAAGCGCCAGGCGATGTCCTGGACCATGGCCGGCCGCCCGGCCTCGGCGTAGGCGAGCACCAGGGCGCGCGCGGCCTCCCCGAGCTCGTCGCGGGTGCGGGTGAGGGTCCGACGCTTGGGGTCGAGCTGGGCCAGGAGCCGCTCCCCCTTGGCGATGCGCTTGGCGTCGGGCACCGGCTCCGCCTCGAGCATGCGCAGGGCGTCCATCACGACCTTGGCCGCGCGGTCCTTCTCGCCGAAGGCCTCGGAGAGGTGCCCGGCGAAGTCGAAGGCCAGCTCCACGTCGGAGGGGTTCGCGACCACCCCCTTCTCGAAGTGCTCCTTCGCCGACAGGGGGTCGCCGTTGGCGGCGGCGAGCCGCGCCCAGTCGCCGTACGGCCGCGCCCGCTCGAGCTTGCCGGAGCGCTCGTCCCGCAGGGTCACGATCCAGTCCTTCCAGACCGCGTCCAGCTCGACGACGGTGGTCGGGAGGGTGAAGTCGTCCCCGTCCGGCCGCTCGAGCTTCTTCCCGTCGACCGACTTGTAGGGGGGCTTCGGGTTCGCGAGCACCACCTCCTCGAAGGTGTTGATCGCGGTCTTGCCGACCTTGCCCCCGGACTTGTCCACGTACTCCCAGAAGGCGTCGCGGTAGACGAAGCGGCCGTCGACGGGGTCCTGGAAGTTGTAGCAGAAGAACACGACGCCCCAGGTGGGCGCGTACCAGGGGGGCCCCCACGAGTAGCTGTTCTCCAGGACGATGGCCCAGGTGGGCGCCTTCTCCGGGGTCGAGCTGGAGTCGTTCGGGTCGTAGCCGTCCTGGGCGTGCTCCATCCAGCCCTTCTCCATGCGCTCGGCGAGGGGGAAGAGGCGGTGGTCGGCGGGCTCGTTCATGAGCACCGCGCCATTCGGGAGGATGCGCGTCCCCTCGAAGAAGGACGCGAGCCCCTCGTTCAGCCACCCAACCGCGTTCGTGGCGATGGAGACGTACTGGTGCGCGGCCTCGTGGAAGAGGGTGCCCACCATCCCCTCGAAGCCGCCGTCGCCGATGTAGCACTCCACGTGGCTGCCGGTGAAGTGACCGGCGGACCACTCCACGGGCGGCCCGATCCCCTTCTCCAGGTACTCGTCCCGTGACTTGAAGACGTTGACCTGGATGCGTGACACGCTGCGGCCGTCCTCGGGCGTCCCGTAGCGGAAGAACTGCTTGTAGAACGCCGCCATCTGCTCCATGGCCTCGGCGGTGCGGATGAGCACCTCGTAGCCAGCGTTGGTGACGGTGACGTAGTTCTCGCGCTCCGTGCGCCCCGCCTCCTTCCACTCGGAGTGCTCCGCGTCGTACTCGGCGATCCACTCGTCGGTGACGTCCGCGAACAGGTCCTTGGGCTTGGCGTCCCCGGCGAGGCTCGGGTCGGGGGCCGAGGCGATCCGGTCGATGGCCTCCGCGGCCGCGCCGCTCTCCGGGTCGAGGGCGAGGACCTCCTTCCAGACCCGGATCGCGCCGTGGGGCCGGTCGTCCTTCTCGTAGGCCTCGGCGACCTTGGTGAACTTCTTCGAGAAGCGCGACCGCAGGTCGTAGAGCTCCTCCGCGACCGGGTCCAGCGCCTCGAGCGCACCACGGCGGTCGGACAGGAGCGACTTCTTGGCGCCCTGGGCCTCCAGGTACCGGAGCTCCTGGTGCAGGCAGTAGACCTGCAGGTCCGCGTCCCCCGCTCCCGCGGCGACCCTCGCCCGGAGCGCCCAGGCGTCGGCGTTCTTGCGATCCCGCTCCAGCGCCCGGACGCAGGAGTCCTCGGCCACGTCCCAGCGCTCCGCCGCCGCGGCGCGCTCCGCCTTCACGAGTGCGGCGCGGAAGGTCCCGGACTCCTGGGGGGCCGGGGATCCGGCCGCGCCGACGGCGGCCAGGAGGAGCAGCGGGGCGGCCCCGAGGGAGAGCGGGGCGAGGAGCGAGCGCGTCATGGGTGGGGAGCGGGGAGCCGGGCGGGCGCGGGTCGGGCCGACCAATCTACTCGCCCCGCGCGCGCGGGTGACGGGGTGAATCCCCGTGGCCTCAGGCGTCCGTCCGGGGGGACCCGGCAGGAGGAGCGGGGGGCCAGTCGCCCATCATCAAGGCCACCACGTAAGCGGGCCCCACCAGCAGCTGCAGCAGGTTGTCCGTGAAGGCCGGCGCCCGCCGCTCGAAGCGGGAGTGCCCGACCAGCTGCGCCGCCCACGCCACCACCGCGACGCCGACGACCACCGGGCGCGGCACCACGCGACCCAGCGCCGCGCATCCCAGGGCGAAGGGGACGAGCACCAGCGCGTACCGGGGGCAGACGAACAGGTACCAGGCCCCCACGACCGCCGCCGCGACCACGCCGAGGCCCAGGGGGACCCCGGCCACCCTCACCGGGAGGGCGACCCAGTCCAGCATGGCCACGATGTGGAACAGGATCGCCGGCACGGCGACCTTGTGGATCGCCACGTTGACCGGGTCCCGGTGGTACTCGTGGTACTCCCCGAACAGCCGCTCCAGGCGCGAGCTCACGCAGCCGGCCTCAGTCGGCGGACGGAGGCAGGGCCGACGCCTTGGGGTACATGGCCATCAGCAGGAAGAGGCACGCCAGCGCCCCGTACATGGGCACGGAGAAGAGCCGCGTGTAGTCGAGGGCGCCGTCCGTGGTGGCCCATTCGGCGATCTTGCCCGCGATGATGCTCCCGACGATCACGCCGATCCCCACGATCACGAGGTTGTAGAGGTTCTGCGCGCTGGCCCGGACCTCGTGGTTCGTGAACTCGTCCACGACCATGAAGGAGACGAAGATGAAGCACCCGAAGCAGAAGCCGTGCAGCGCGACCCCGAGGATGAGCGTCAGGGCCGGCGGCAGCGGGATCGCGTCCACGTGGGCGAAGAGCGCCATGCGCGCGGCGTAGGCCACGAGCCCGATCCCCAGCAGGGTCTTCTTCGAGAGGCCCCTCGCGATCAACAGCGGGACGAGGCCGAGGACGAGGGTCTCGCTCATCTGGCCGACCGTCATGACGCCGCCGCCGCCCGCGCCGAAGATGGCCTTCGACCACTCGGGCGCGGCAACCTGCTGGACGCCCAGGAAGGGCTCCGTGTGCACGAAGTAGAACTGGTGGATGATGCTGACCGGGACGGCGAGGAGGAACAGGGTCAGCAGCGGCTGGAACCGGACCGCGCCGAGCGCGGCGAGCGCGGGGTTCTTCTCGGCGGAGCCCGCCGGCGGCGTCTTCGGGAGGAACAGGCAGAAGACCGCCATCGCGGCGCCGAGGATCCCGGAGAGGCGGAACGCGTCCCCCTTGCCCGCGGCTTGGGCCGCCAGCTCCTCCGCCGCGGAAACGTCCGCCGGGGTGTGCTGGTTGAGCAACCAGTGCCCCATGGCGAGGCCCACGGCGATCCACCCCAGGGTGCCCCAGAGGCGCACCTTCCCGAAGTCGCGCTCGCGGTCCGGCAGGTGCGCGAAGGCCAGGCTGTTCGTGAGCGAGAGCGTCGGCATGTAGAAGAGCCCGTACAGCAGCGCGTACAGCCAGAACTGCTCGGAGGGGATCTCGGCCATGCGCCAAACGAGCACCGCCCCGATGAGGTGGCTCGCCGCCAGCAGCTTCTCCGTGGAGACGTAGCGGTCCGCCAGCGGCCCGAAGAGGATCGGGCCGACGATCGCGCCCACCGCCCCGAAGGCGAACATGTTGCCGATCTCGGAGCCGTCCATGCCGCGGTGGTCGGCGAGGAAGCTCCAGAGGAACGGGAGCCACGCCCCCCAGATCGCGTACTGGAGGAACATCATCAGCGAGAGGCGGAACCTCAGGCCGGACGGGAGCGGCGGAGCGATGGAGTCACTCATCGAAGGTCGGGGGAAGGGACGGGGCGGAGGGGCCGGCCGGCGCCGGCGCGCTCAATCCTCGGAAAAGGCGGAGTCGAAGGCACGCGCCGAGGGCTCGAAGTCGAGCTTCCTCAGGAACGCGGCGGACTCACGGGCGCCGTGCTCGCGGTCCATGCCGCCGTCCTCCCACTCGACCGAGAGCGGCCCGCGGTAGTCCATGCGGTTCAGCCGGCGGATGATCCCCTCGAAGTCCACGCACCCGCGGCCGATGCTCCGGAAGTCCCAGGTGCGCTCGGGGGCGCCGAAATCCGTGTGCCCACCGAACACGCCGGCCTCGCCGAGCTGGTCGGACCACCACACGTCCTTCATGTGGCAGTTGTGGATCTTGTCGGCGAACTCGTCCAGGTAGGCGAGGTAGTCGACCCGCTGGTAGCCGAAGTGGCTCGGGTCGTAGTTCAGGCCGAAGGCCGGGTGGTGGTCGATGGCCTCGAAGGCCCGGCGCGTCGAGGCGATGTCGAAGGCGATCTCCGTGGGGTGCACCTCGAGGGCGAAGAGCACGTCGTGCTCCTGGAACACGTCCATGATCGGCTTCCACGCGTCG
>JASFWR010000303.1:0-4714 GCA_050049155.1 Planctomycetota bacterium
GGAGCTGGCTCATGGAGAGCAGTCTGCGCCGCCTCCCGGAGGAGTCAACGGCCCGCGTCCCCGCTGTCGCTCGATTCCCGATCTTCACCTCCCTCCGCGGCGTCCGCGTCGAGCCAGGGCGTGGCCGGGTGGAGGACGTGCTCGGGGTGGGCCCGCTGCCAGGCCGTCACCGCGGCGAGCAGCGCCTCGTCCTGGTCGGGGTGCCCCGTGAAGCAGACCGTGCGGGGCGAGCCGTCCTTGCGGGGGCCCGCGGCGGGCACGAACGGCGCGGAGACCGTGGGGTGCCCGGTGAGGTTGGTGATCGTGAGGACCCCGCTGGCGTAGGGCGCGTGGACCAGCAGGTCCACGTCCGCCATGGCCCGCGCCATGTCCGCCATCAGCAGGGAGCGCAGCCGCTGGGCCTGGACGTACGCCACGGCCGGGATCATCCGGGCCGCCCGGAACGAGTTCGGCCAGGCGTTCGGCCCCTGCCGGCGCAGGAGGTCGTCGCGCCCGCTCCGGGTGAGCTCGTCGAAGGCCGCCGCCGACTCGGCGTGCAGGATCACGAGCATCGCCCGGACGGGGTAATCCGGCAGCGTCACGGGGACGAGCTCGTGGCCGGCGGCCTCCAGCTCGCCCAGCACCTCCTTGAGGCCCGCGGCGCGGTCGAAGGCGCCCTCGGGGACGCCGATCCGGAGCGCACCCTCCACCGCCCCGTTCACGGGGACCCGCCCGTCCCGCGAGTAGGGATCGGCGGGGTCCCGCCCGGCGATGGCGCGGAAGACGAGGTCCGCGTCCCGCACGGTGCGGGTGATGGGCCCGACCTTGTCCATGGTCCACGACAGCGCCATGGCGCCGGTGCGCGGCACGCGCCCGACCGTGGGGCGCAGGCTGCTGGTGGCGCAGGCCACCGACGGCGAGACGATGGACCCGAGGGTCTCCGTGCCGATGGAGAAGGCGACCCCGCCCGCGGCGGTCGCCGACGCGGAGCCCGCGGACGAGCCGCTGGAGCCGCGCTCCAGGTTCCAGGGGCTGCGGGTCCGCTCCCCGTACCAGACGTCCCCCATGGCGAGGGCCCCGAGGGTGAGCTTCGCGATGAGCACGGCCCCCGCGTCGTCCAGCCGGCGCACCACCGTCCCGGTCCCCTCGAGCACCTGGTCCCTGTAGGGCTCGGCCCCCCAGGTCGTGCGCGTCCCCTCCACCGCCATGAGGTCCTTCACGCCCCAGGGGAGGCCGTGGAGGATCCCCCGGTCGACCCCCCGGGCCAGCTCCGCGTCCCGGGCGGCGGCCTGGGCCAGCGCCCGCTCGGGCAGCAGCGAGATCACGCAGTGCAGGTGCTCGTCGAGCCGGCGCAGGCGGTCGAGGTACATGGTCGTGAGCTCGACCGACGTGACGTCCCCCTGGCGCAGGAGCGCCGCGAGCTCCGGGATGGACCAGAAGCACACCTCCTCCAGGTCGTCGGGGCGCGTCACCGCGCCCTGCACGAGGGGCGCCGCTCCCCCCTGGGCCGCGGCGGGCTCCACGCCCGGGACGAAGGGCGTCCCGAGGGGCGCGGGGAAGACCCGGTTCGCGAGCGAGCGCCCGCGCAGCTCCTCGTAGCTCCCGAGCCGCTCCCGGATCGTGCCGAGCATCTGCTCCACCTCCTCCTCGGTCCACTCGAGGCCGATCAGCGCGCCGGCGGCCGAGAGGGCGGGCGCGTCCACGGGCGAGGCGTCGTCCTGGGGCGCGCTCCCCCGGGCGTGGTCGGCGAGGAGCGGCGCGAGGGCGAGCGCGAGGAGGGTGAGCTTGGGCTGGCGCATGGGGCCAGCCTACCCCGTCAAGCCGCCAGGATCAGCGCGACCGTCCCGAGCAGCGCGCAGTAGGCCGCGAAGTAGGGGAACGACCCCTTCCGCAGGACGAGCAGCAGCGTGCGCAGGGCGCTCCACCCCACGAGCCCCGCGAGGACGGCGGCCCCGATCACGACGCCGATGTGCAGGTCCCCGAAGCCCTGCTCGATGGCGTCGGGGAGCGACACCACCGCGGCCCCCGAGATGGCGGGGAGGCTCATCAGGAACGACAGGCGCGCCGCGTCCTCCGCGGAGA
Organism: Planctomycetota bacterium; assembly: GCA_050049155.1. Lineage (GTDB taxonomy): Bacteria > Planctomycetota > UBA1135 > UBA1135 > Saltatorellus. The sequence goes on from JASFWR010000303.1 coordinate 2,062, forward strand.
GCCCCCGCACCAGGCCGGCGGAGATCGTCGAGCCCGAGCGGGAGACGCCGGGCCAGATGGCCGCGGCCTGGGCCAGCCCCATGACCACGGCGTCCACCATGCGGAATGGCGGCGGGCCGTCGGCGGGCGAGGCGGGGGCGTCGTGGCGGCGGCGGCTGCGCTCCCCCACCAGCAGGGCGGCGGCGGTCACCAGCAGCCCGCAGCCGGCCGCGACGGCCGTGCCGGCGGCCGCCTCGATGTCGTCCTTGAAGACGACGCCGATGACGCCCACGGGGAGCGTCGCGGTGACGATCCAGATCCAGCTGTCGAGCCGACCCTCGAAGGGGGCCCGCAGCAGGGCGAGGACGTCGGCGCGGAAGGCCCACACGATGGCGCCGAGGGTCCCCACGTGGAGCGCCACGTCCAGGGCCATGCCCCCCTCCTCGAGCCCCATGACCGCCTTGCCGAGGGCCAGGTGTCCGGAGCTGCTGACCGGGAGGAACTCGGTGAGCCCCTGGATGATCGCCAGGAAGAAGACGTTCCAGACCTCGCGGGTCTCGGCGTCGAGGGCGGCCGGGCCGAGGGCCAGGGCGGCGACGCTAAGGGCGAGGACGGAGACGGGGGCCATCGGGGCGGCGTCAGATGGAGGCGGCGGCCACGCCGGGGGCCACGAACTCCATGCCGAAGGCCTGGGCCACGGGCTCGCAGGTCAGCTTCCCGCCGACGGCGTTGGCGGCGCTGGCCAGGCCCTCGTCCGAGAGGATCGCGTCCTTCGCGCCGAGGCGCGCGAGGCGGCGGGCCCAGGGGAGGGTCGAGTTGGTGAGGGCGAAGGTGCTGGTGCGGGGCACCGCGCCGGGCATGTTCGCCACGCAGTAGTGCACGACCCCGTCCACGACGAAGGTCGGCTCCTCGTGGGTCGTGGGGCGCGTGGTCTCGCAGCAGCCCCCCTGGTCCACGGCGACGTCGGCGATGACGCTGCCCTCCTTCATCACCTCGAGGTGCTCGCGCTTCACCAGCTTGGGCGCGGCCGCGCCGGGGACCAGCACGGCCCCCACGACGAGGTCGGCGGTCTCCAGCTTCTCGCGCACGCTCATGGGGTTCGAGAAGAGCGTGGTGCAGTTCGCCGGGAGGATCTCGTCCAGGTAGCGCATGCGCTCGTGGTTCACGTCGAGCACGGTGACGTTCGCGCCGAGGCCCGCGGCCATGCGCGCCGCGTTCGTGCCCACGACGCCGCCGCCGATCACCACGACCTCCGCGGGGGCGACGCCGGGGACGCCGCCCAGCAGCTGACCCACGCCGCCCGCGGGCTTCTCCAGGTACTTGGCGCCCGCCTGGATCGAGAGGCGGCCGGCCACCTCGCTCATGGGCTCGAGCAGGGGCAGCTTGCCCCCCACCTCGAGGGTCTCGTAGGCGAAGCAGTGGGCCCCGGTGGCGAGCACGCCCTCGGTGAGCGCCCGATCCGCCGCCAGGTGGAAGTAGGTGAAGACGGTCTGGCCCGCGCGCATGTGGGGCCACTCGGAGGCAAGAGGCTCCTTGACCTTCATGATCATGTCGCACGCGGCCCACACGTCGGCGGCCGTGGCGCCGATGGTGCACCCCACCGCCTCGTACTGGGCGTCGGCCAGGCTCGTCCCGGCGCCCGCGCCGGCCTCCACCATGACCTCGTGCCCGTCCGCGATGAGCTGCTCGGCTCCGGACGGGCGGAGGGCCACCCGGTACTCGTGGTTCTTGATCTCCTTGACGACGCCGATCTTCACAGCAATGCGGAGGTGAGAGGAGTGGAGCGGGCGCCGCCCTGGGAGGCCGGTCCGCGGGATGGGGAGGTCGGCGGAAGGAGCCGCCGGGGGGCCGGATCCAGGGGCGTCGGTCGCCCTCCTCGGATCCGGGCCGGCGAGTCTAGGTCCGGGCCGAGCCCGCGGGAACCGCCGGGGCGGGTCCGGGAGCGGATCCCGGCGGAAAAACCGTTGAGGCCCCGGCCGTCCGCGGATAGATTCTCGCGCCCTCGCGGACCTATAGCTCAGCTGGTTAGAGCGCTACGTTGACATCGTAGAGGTCAGTGGTTCGAATCCACTTAGGTCCACCATCCAAGCCCTCGCCGGCGGCCCAGCGCCCTGCGAGGGCTTCTTCGTGCCCTCCCTCCCCTCGGTGCGGGGCCGACCTCGATGCGGGGCCTCCTCGTCGTGAACGCCCCGGCCCGGCCCCTCGAGCGCGCGCCAGGCCCGGACGCGTCGCGCGGGGCCACCGCCGCACGCGCGCTCACGCCGCGCCGCCGAGGACGTACCCCCTCCTAGGCGCCAGGAGCGCCGCCCGTCCCGCGGCGGCGCCCCCTGGAGCGCAGCCCCTCCAGAGCCCAGGATGGCACGTCCCATGAACGAACACGCCCGACGCGCGGCCCGCACCCTCCCCACGAGCCTCCTCCTCGTCGGGCTCCTCGTGCCCGGGACCGCCGCGGCCCCGCTCTCCCCGGCCCCTCTCCGCGCGGCCCCTCTTCCCGCGGCACTGCAGCTCCCCTCCGCCGCCCCGACCGCGGAGGACGAGCGCGCGCGGGTCGAGCTCTACGACTCCCTGCGCGCCGTGGACCGGGAGACGCCCGAGGCGCGGGTCGCCCAGGCGGTCAAGCCGTCCGTGGTCTACGTGGAGACGGAGATGGTCCAGAACGTGCGGACCATCTTCG
>JASFWR010000304.1:0-4694 GCA_050049155.1 Planctomycetota bacterium
GCGTTGGCCCGGGGGCCCTCCGAGTCGGCGAGGCAGAGCAACCCGTCGAGGCGGATCTCCTGCCCGCTGGCGTTGAAGACGTAGGCGCCCTGCTCGACCGTCGTCACGCGCAGCGGGAGGCTGAGGCGGTCGAGGTCGACGACGCTGATGGGCAGCCCGGCGTGCAGGCTCAGGGCGTTGCACGTGTCCACGATGACGTTGATGGTGGGCAGGTCGCCCTCGCCGCTGGCCCTCACGAGGTACTCGGAGGACGGCTTGCCGCGGCCCGAAGGCTTGTACCCGCCGTGGCGGAGCAGCGCGCGTGCGGACTGGCGGAGCGCGTCCCGCTCCTCCTCCTCGAGCCCCTGGAGGCCCAGCCCCTCCGGGACGTCGCGGTCCAGGGACCCCTTACGGAGGGCCTGCGCGACCGCTTCCGGGGTCGGCACCTCGGAGATGGGCCGCTCGAAGCGAGCGACGAAGGCGACGGGGTGGAGGAGAGGGTGGTCCTCGAAGTGGATCATGGGCGGCTCCCTGGGGCGGGACGCCCACGGGCGCCCGTCGTCAGCCGTCGAGCCCGTTCTGGACCGCGAACTTGATGAGCTCCGCGGTCGAGCTGAGCTCCAGCTGGTTCATCATCTTGTACTTGTGGTACTCGACGGTCTTGCGGGAGATCCCGAGATCGGCGGCGATCTCCTTGGCGATCTTGCCCGCGACCAGCGACCGGAGGATGCGCACCTGTCGGTCGGTCAGGCGGGAAGCGGGGGAGGCCTCCGCCTCCTTGGCCGGCTCGCTCTTGATCCGGATGATCTTCGCGGCCAGGGCCGGTGAGATCCAGCAGCCCCCGGAGAGGGCCTCCTCGATGGCCGAGACCAGCTCCGAGGTCGCGGCGCGCTTCAGCACGTACCCGTCGACGCCGCTCTCGATGGCCTCCGAGGCGTAGGCCGGGTCCTCGTGCATGGTGAGGATGATGCACTTGGGGGAGAGCCCGTTCTCCCGGATCGCCTTCACCGCGTTGAGGCCGCTCAGGTCCGGCATCGAGAGGTCCGTGACGATCAGGTCGGGCTTCACCTCGCTCGCGAGAGCCACCAGCTCCGAGCCGGACTGGGCCGTACCGACGACCTCGAAGTCCTGTTGCAGGAGGCGTTGCAGCCCCTCGAGGAACATCTGGTGGTCGTCCGCCAGGAGGATTCGATTCGTCGTCAATGGATGGACCTTGGCAGGCGTTGGACGGAGGCTCGCGCGAGCCACACTCAGACCTTCGTCGAGTCTATGTCCGCCCCACGCACTCTCCGAGAATTACTTTCCCCTGACAGGGCGTCAAGGGGAGGGCGGTCCTGGGGCCCCAGCGGGCGCCCAGGCCGCCCCTCGCCGGGGAGCCTCGGGCGCGGGAGCGCCCATGGGCTCGACGATCAACCGGTGTTCCTGAGGCCCCTGGCGATCCCGCGCACCGTCTCGATGAGCAGGCGCTCCAGCCCGCGGTCCGCCCGGCCGCCCTCCCGCCAGCGGCGCAGGCGGTCCACCTGCAGGATGCTCATGGGGTCGACGTAGGGGTTCCGGAGGAGGATCGACCGGCGGAGGGTGGGGTCCCGCTCGAGGAGCGTCGACGTCTCCCGCAGGTCGAGCACCAGGGCCCGCGTTCGCTCGAACTCCTCGACGATCCCGGGGAACAGGTCGCGGCCCGCGTCCCCGGCGAGCTCCGCGTAGCGAGCCGCGATGCCGAGGTCGGCCTTGGCGAGCACCATCTCCACGTCGGCCAGCAGGGTGTCGAAGAATGGCCAGGCGCGGGCCATGTCCCGCAGCGCGCCCATCCCGTGGGTCGAGACCGCGTGCTCCAGGCCCGTGCCGACCCCGAACCAGCCGGGGAGGATCACCCGCGCCTGGGTCCAGGCGAAGACCCAGGGGATGGCGCGCAGGTCCTGGACGCCGCGCATCTGCCGGCGCTTGCCCGGGCGTGATCCGATCCGCAGCCGCTCGATCACGTCGATGGGGGTCATGCCGCGGAAGAGCTCCGGGAACCGGGGGTCGTCGTGCACCAGCTCGCGATAGCGGGCGCGGCTCGCCGCGGCGGCGTCCTGCATCGCGGCGGTCCAGCGCGCGTCCGGGGCGGCGGGCGCGTCCCCGGTGGCGCTCCGCTCGAGGACGGCGCCGAGCACCAGCTCCATGGTCCTGAGCGCGGTGCCGCGCAGGCCGAACTTGTCGTGGATGACCTCCCCCTGCTCCGTCGTGCGCCCGCGCCCCGCCACGGCGCCCGCGGGCGCCGCCATGAAGGCCGCGCGCGGCTTCGAGCCGCCGCGGCTCGCGGACCCGCCGCGCCCGTGGAAGAAGGTCAGCTGGATCCCCGCGGAGGACGCGGCCTCGACCATCGCGGCCTGGCCCTTCTGGAGCGCCCAGCGCGAGGCCGTGATGCCGCCGTCCTTGTTGCTGTCGGAGTACCCGAGCATGACCATCTGCCGGCGGCCTCGGCGCTCGAGGTGGCGGGCGTAGACGGGGGCCTCGGTGAGGGCTGCGAGCACCGCGGGCCCGCGCTCGAGGTCGTCCACGGTCTCGAACAGGGGGGCCACGTCCAGGGGGACCGAGCCGTCGTCGTCCAGGAGGTCCGCGAGCCGGGCGAGCCACAGCACCGCGAGGGCGTCGTCCGGCCCCTCCGCCATGCTGACGACGAAGGTGCCCACGGCCTCCGGGCCGTGCCGCCGCCGCGCGTCGGCGAGGGTCTCGAAGACCGCCAGGGTCGCGACCGCCTCGTCCGAGAGCGGCTCCACCGCGGCGAAGTGCTCGCTGTCGGACTCCTCGTCGGCCAGGGCGGCGGCGAGCCGCGCGGTCCGCTCCTCGCGGGAGAGGGCCTCGAAGCCGTCGACCTGGAGGAGCTCGCCGACGACGCGGCGGTGGACCTCCGCGTCCTGGCGGCAGTCGAGCGTCGCCAGGTGGAAGCCGAAGGTGGCGACCCGCATCAGGAGCCGCTCCACCAGCTCGGCCCCGGCGCGCGCGCCGCGGTGCTGGTCGAGGCTCGTGGCGATGAGCCGGAGGTCGGCCTCGAACTGGCTGGGGCCGGGGTAGCCCTCGGCCTCCCCGGCGCGCGTGGCCCCGAGGCGCGCGTGGATCCCCTGGAGGGCCAGGCGGTAGGGCATCTCGGCGTACCGCTCGGGGACGGCCTCGAAGGCCTCCGGGAAGCGGTCCCGGTAGTCCTCGACGAGCCCGAGGAGCCCCTCGCTGGCGCCGACCCGGCTGGCCGACTGGGAGAGGTGGCCGAAGAGCTCGACGATCTCCGCGCGGTAGCGGTCCACGACGATCTCGAGCTGGCGGGCGAGGGTGGTGCGGATCGTCTCCGCGCCCACGTTCGGGTTGCCGTCCATGTCCCCGCCGACCCAGCTGCCGAAGCGCACGAGCGGACGGTCCAGGGTCAGCGGCCGCCCGTACGCCTCCTCGAAGCCGCGCTCCACCTCGTCGTGGAGCGCCGGGACGACCCGGTAGATCACGTCGGTCAGGTAGAAGAGCACGTGCTCCACCTCCTCGCCGACGGTGGGCTTGTCCCGGAGCTGCTCCTCCGTCTGCCATGAGGTGGCGATGTCGAGCTCGACCCGCTGGCGGGCCGTGGCCGCCTCCTCGGGGGTCATGGTCTCCTGGTGGAAGCGCTCCACGAGCACCCGCGCGATGCGCTGCTCCTTGCGGAGGATCGTCCGGCGCACGGCCTCGGTGGGGTGCGCCGTGAAGACCGGCTCCACCAGCAGGTCCTCCAGGGCTGCCTCCACCTCCTCGGCGGTGACCCCCTCGGCGGCGAGGCGCGCGAGGACGTCGCGGACGCCCCCCGGCTGGCGGTCCCCCTCGCGCAGCCGGTCCACCCGGCGGCGGATCCGGTGCACCCGCTCGGCCATGTTCACCAGGCCGAAGTAGGCCGAGAAGGCGCGCACGACCTCGTGGGCGGCGTCCTCGTCGAGGCCGTCCAAGAGCCGGGTCAGGTCCGCCTCGGCGCTGGCGTCACCCCGCCGGCGCCGGCGGGCGAGCTGGCGCGCGCCCTCGACGGTGGGGTAGAGGGCCTCGTCCCCGAGCTCCTGCAGCAGTCGGCCGAGGAGCTGGCCGAGCCAGCCGACGTCCCTGCGGAGGGGCAGGTCCTTGGACTCGAAGTAGACGGCGCCCTCCGCCTCGGCGTCCGGGAGCTCCTCCGGTCGGGTCACGGCTGCACCTGCCCCGCCCCCTGGGCGTCCAAGAGGTCCTCGGCGGCGGCGACGAGCGCTTCGGGTGTGATTCTGGTCATGCAGCGGTGGTCGGTGGGACAGACCGGGTGGTTGCAGGGGCGGCAGTGGACGTCCGCCATGAGGACCCGTTGCCGCTCCAGGTGGTGGCGGGTGTGGGCGTCGTCCACGGGGCCGACGGCGACGACCACGGGGAGGCCGAGGGCGACCGCCATGCTCCGGGGCCCCGTGTCGTTGGAGACGACCAGCTGGGCCCGCTCGAGGAGCGCGGCGAGCTCGACGAGGTCGAGCACCGGGTCGGTGAGGACGAGGGCGCCGTGCTCCGCGCGGCCCGCGACCTCCGCGGCGAGGCGCTCCTCCCCTGGGCCGGGCGCGAGGACCGCGCGCCAGCCGCGGCGCGCCTGCAGCTCGTCGCAGGCGGCCGCGAAGTGCGCGGGGGGCCACGCCTTCGAGGAGCCGAAGGCCGCGCCCGCGACGACGGCCACGAACCCCTCACCCTCGGGCAGGCCGGCGTCGGAGAGCCGCCGC